>JAPKAW010000140.1 GCA_028825055.1 Flavobacteriales bacterium
GAGGAAGGAAGTATTTTGAGGGAAGAGATCAGAGAATGGAACATAGGCGGAGGAATTGAGTACCTCTACAACGATGTTTTTGCATTCCGAACAGGGTTCTTCAATGAGCATTATTCAAAAGGCGCACGTCAATTTATCACATTGGGTGCTGGGATTAAGTACACTGTGTTTACAGTGGACTTGAGTTACCTCATTTCAACGCGCCAGCAAAATCCTCTTGCCAATACGCTGCGCTTCACGCTGCGTTTGCAGTTCTCTGACTTGGTTAATTCCAGCGGAGACTCGGAGGATTAAGGCAGCAGGGCAAGATCATGGCATTTCGAATCGGTTACGGATATGACGTACACGAGCTAAAAGAAGGCCACCCCTTCTGGTTGGGAGGTATCCAAGTACCACATACGAAAGGGGCTCATGGCCACAGCGATGCGGACGTTGTATTGCATGTGATATGTGATGCCTTATTGGGCGCACTTGCTTTACGAGACATTGGCTATCACTTTCCAGACACAGACCCGGCATACAAAGGCATCGACTCCAAGAAGTTGCTTCAAAGAACCTATGACTTAATTACGGATCGGGGATGGGAGCTGGGCAATTTGGACTGCACGTTGTGCTTGCAGCTTCCTAAAGTGTCTCCACATATAGAGGAGATGCGTCAGTGTATTTCGGGTTTGCTGGGGGTAGAAATACACCAAGTCAGCATCAAAGCGACAACCACCGAAAAGCTCGGTTTTGTCGGCACTGAAGAAGGCGTAAGCGCACACGCCGTAGTGTTGATTCAGAAGAAGGAAGCCTAAGGGCGTGAACTACAGTCCTTCTTAGCTTTCAGTCGCTCCGCCTTCGAAATGTCCGGGCTGCTTATCTCCGTCGAAGTGGACTTTAATGACTGCCGTGTCCCGCAACAGGTCGACTTTGCCAATCTCAATGCGCACAATTTCAACTCCTGTTCGGGTCTCGAGATCGTTTATGAGCTCAGCGCGTTTTCCTTGATGCAACAAATCTACTCGATCGTAAACAACCACTTTGGTGGCGACATGACGGATAGACCAAACACGGTCTAAAACCAGCGTTAGAATCCATACCAGGACATTCGCGGTAGCAATCAGCAAGAATGACGTAGATCCGGGCGCCAAAGCATTGAGAACAGCCAAAGCAATGACAATAAAGAGATAGGTCATCTCTCGAATTGGAATGGCATCTGTTCGGTAGCGGATGATTCCAAAGATCGCAAACAAGCCCAGTGCAAAAGCCAAGTCGATTTCAACGCCCATTAGCAAATTGCAGAGCAAGAAAATCGCCGTACTAACCAAAACGAACGTAAACACGAAATCGCGACGCTTAGAAACTTGATGGTAAATGCCCAAAATGAGCACGAGGCTAGAAAGTAGGTTGCCTCCAAAGGCAATCAAAAAAGAAGAGAGCATTTCGTTCATCTCGGTGCGTTATAATCAATTAGAAACCGAATACTCCGCAAAACGGAACGATAGGTTCGGGTTGGTAACTCGGGGTTCAAAAGTAGCATACCAATGACATACTTTGATAAACTTGTTGATCTGCCTAAAGGGGGCGGGTGTCCATTGAAGCTTTTTAGAGCGGCATGAATGGGTGATAGTCGGTCAATACGGGTTTGTTTGACCTCCAAGATGGCCAATCCTTGGAGGCTCTTACTCGTTTCATCTGCATGAAAATGAATATTCGAATCGATGGTGACACGTTCTTGGCGCTCAGTAGAGACAAGGGTGCAACGCTTAAAAGAGCATTGCATGGAAGTCAATTCTCCCTGTTCGTATGGATAATTCGCATTCAAAAAGCTTCGCTCCTCAGCGTTTAGGGGGGCATTCCAAGGCTGTTCTTTTGAACGGAGAATACGGTCTTTCAGTGTTCGGCCATGAACCGTCTTGTGCTTGACTTCGAGAAATGCGATTCCATTGGAGCCGTATCGACGAATGCGCGCTTTGAACCGATTCTTCCTTCCTCGAACATGATTCTCAAACGAGTCACGCGCTGGAGTTTCTATAAATTGATTCTCGTATTGCGTAATCCGTTCGCCATTGACCTCAAGGATAGAATAATGCTCGCTGCACTGTTTCACCAACTCTGGAACCCAATCAGAGAGCACGAGAAACTTTTGATCCAATCGGTTCATCAGTTCAGCACCCTCCATAGCTTCCAAGCCAATGGGGTTCAATTTCGAAAGAGTTTCGGGCAGGTTCAAGAAGGTAAAGTTAGCCATTCTCAATTGAATGAGACTTTGTCCTTGATTGGTTTAACATTGAGCCAGAATATGTACAATTGCGGGCGAATTTGAGGCCTATAATGAGGGCTAATTTCGTGTCATAAATACACGATACGAGATGTTTATTGCGGTTTGCTATTCTAATGGGATGATTCATCTAAAATCGCCCTCTATATTTGTTGTTACAGAATTGACTAGTCATGGCCATCACAACGCAAGCAAAGCGACCAAGCAAGGCGGTTTCTCCCAAGAATTCCACGAAGAAGAAGGATGGAGAAGGTGCATTAAACGGCGGTGCTGTTGAGCACAAAAAAGAAGTGTATCAGCGCTGGTTTCGCGATATGTATCTCATGCGGAAGTTTGAGGAACGTTGCGGACAGCTCTATATCCAACAAAAATTCGGAGGGTTTTGCCATTTGTACATTGGACAAGAGGCCATCCTTGCCGGAATCTCTGAAGCTACTCGTCCAAGCGACCGTATGGTAACCGCTTATCGAGATCATGCGCATCCATTGTCTCTTGGGACGGATCCCAAGTTTGTGATGGCCGAACTCTACGGACGAAAAACAGGAACAAGTAAGGGTAAAGGCGGTTCGATGCACATGTTTGATAAAGAGCGCAATCTTTTCGGAGGACATGGAATTGTAGGTGGACAGATTGGACTCGGAGCAGGCATTGCTTTTGCGGACAAATACCGCAACGAAGACCACGTTACTATGTGCTTCTTTGGAGACGGTGCTGCACGGCAAGGGATTTTGCACGAAACGTTTAACATGGCGATGCTTTGGAAGCTCCCCGTCATCTTCATCGTTGAGAACAACAAATACGCCATGGGTACCTCTGTTGAGCGCACGACGAACGTGACGGAATTGGAGATGCTCGGCGCGAGTTACCGAATGCCAGCGGAAACAGTGGATGGGATGAGCCCAGAATTGGTTTGTGCCGCCGTTAAGCGAGCCGCAGACCGAGGACGTGCGGGCGAGGGGCCAACCCTGTTGGATATCCAAACCTATCGATACAAGGGGCACTCCATGTCAGATCCTCAGAAGTATCGGACGAAGGATGAGTTGCATGAATACCAGGACAAGGATCCTATACTTCACGTGCGCAACACCTTACTCGATCGGGGTTGGAATTCTGAAGAGGAATTGAAGCAAGTAGAGAAGGAGGTGAAGGCTCAGGTGGAAGAAGCCATCGTTTTCGCGGAGGAAAGTCCTTATCCAGAAGCACACGAATTGTACGAGGACGTTTATAAGACGGAGGATTATCCTTTCGTGAAAGATTGACCATCGAATTACAACGAATCATTCGGAACAATGGCTGAGATTATACGCATGCCGAAATTGAGCGACACGATGACCGAGGGGGTCGTCGCTTCATGGCTGAAAAAAGTAGGAGATGAGGTCGAAAATGGAGAGCTTCTCGCTGAAATCGAGACCGATAAAGCGACCATGGAATTCGAATCTTTCTTCGATGGTGTATTGCTACACATCGGAGTAGAACAAGGTGGTGCTGCTCCAGTGGACAGTTTGCTGTGCATTTTAGGCGAGAAAGGCGAGGACATCTCTGCGTTACTTGAGTCTGCTCTGGATTCAGCGCCAGTGGTTGAAAAAAAGTCTGCTGCAGCTCCGAAACCAGCTCCGAAACCAGCTCCAGCGGTTGCTCCAGTGGTTCCCACTGCTGCTAGCGCGGCGCCTGTGGCGGCACCGGCACCGGTTTCTGCCAATACTGGTCGTTTGAAGGCGTCTCCATTGGCTCGAAAATTAGCGGAAGAACGGGGTATTAATGTCTCTCAAATCCCCGGTTCAGGGGAGGCCGGTCGGATTGTCAAGCGTGATGTGGAAGCCTTCAATGGCTCGAACACAGTGGCTCCAGGGGTAGAGCGATTCACGGAGGTGGGAGTCAGCCAAATGCGGAAAACCATAGCACGCCGTTTGGCGGAAAGTAAGTTTTCCGCACCTCACTTTTATCTGACGGTGAGCATCGAGATGGATACGGCCATGGATGCTCGTAAGTCAATCAATGACGCAGGAGAGGTCAAGATTAGCTTCAATGACATGGTTGTGAAAGCTGCTGCACTTGCTTTGAAAAAACATCCCGCTGTTAATAGCAGCTGGTTGGAAGATCGCATCCGATACAATGAGCATGTTCATATAGGTGTCGCCGTCGCTGTAGAAGACGGATTGCTCGTCCCCGTTGTGCGCCATGCTGATGGCAAACGCTTGTCCCAAATTGGCGCAGAGGTTCGTGATTTTGCAGGCAAAGCGAAGGATAAAAAATTACAACCAAGCGATTGGGAAGGGAACACCTTTACCATTTCGAATTTGGGCATGTTTGGCATTGATGAGTTTACTGCGATCATCAACGCTCCAGATGCGTGCATTTTAGCCATTGGTGGAATCAATGCTGTACCCGTTGTGCGGGATGGAGCTGTTGTTCCGGGCCATGTCATGAAAGTAACGCTCAGTTGTGACCACCGTGTTGTGGATGGAGCTTCAGGGGCGTCTTTCTTGCAAGAGTTTAAAGCTTTGTTAGAGAATCCTGTACGGATGTTGGCCAACGGATATTGAGCTCTTTATCAGTTCTAATACATTACAAAGCCCTCTTCGGAGGGCTTTGTTGTTTTTCCACCTGAGCCACCCGACCTTGTTGTCGGTTCATTTGTTCATCAGATCATGCAGGCACTGACCCTCGAAACCCCCATTGAATATGTCAAAGGAGTGGGCCCCAAGCGCGCCGAATGGTTGCGCGTGGAGTTGGGAATTCATGCTGCAGGTGATTTGCTGGAGTACCTCCCTTTTCGCTACGAGGATCGATCGAAGTTTGCGAAAGTTTCTGAAATCGTTTCGGATGTTGCTTCTCTTCAATTTAAGGGAGTCATAACAGGCATTCAGCAGGTTGGCTCCAAACGCGGAGCACGTCTGGTGGCACGCTTTCAGGACGAAAGTGGATCTTTAGAATTGGTGTGGTTCAAAGGAGCCAAATGGATTGCATCGCAGATTCCTGTGCAGCAAAAGGTGGTGGTTTTTGGTAAGCCATCATCGTATCAAGGAAAATGGAATATTTCGCATCCTGAGGTGGAGCTGGAGTCTGCTTTTGAACGCCGCCAGGG
>JAPKAW010000141.1 GCA_028825055.1 Flavobacteriales bacterium
CCTCTTGGAACGGTGCAATGGTAGTTTCTACCGGCTGTCGATTGGGAGGAGGGGTCGCAATGGTACTCAAATCCCGCGCGCCCATCAGGCTGAATTGAAGCGTCCGTGGAATCGGCGTAGCGGTGAGGGTCAATGTATCGACGTTGGCCCGGAGCATTTTGAGCTTGTCCTTGACGGCTACACCGAATTTCTGCTCCTCGTCAATAATTAGTAGCCCTAAATCCTTGAATTTCACCCGTTTTCCAACCAATGCGTGAGTTCCGATTAGGATGTCGACTTGGCCGGCTTCCAACTTCTGAAGAGTTTCAGTCATGGCCTTGCCCGTCTTGAAACGGTTGATATAATCTACCGTCACAGGGAAATCACGCAATCTCCGTGAAAAGCTCCGGTAGTGTTGCATGGACAAAATAGTCGTTGGTACGAGCACCGCGACCTGCTTGCCATCTGCCGCAGCTTTGAACGCGGCACGTATGGCCACCTCGGTCTTTCCAAATCCCACGTCACCGCAGACAAGGCGGTCCATGGGAATGGGCTTTTCCATGTCGCGTTTAACGGCTTCAATGGCCGAATGTTGGTCGGGCGTTTCTTCAAACATGAAGCTAGCCTCTAGCTCATGAAGCATATAATTGTCGGGAGAAAACGCAATGCCCTCCGCTTGTTTTCGTTGCGCGTAGAGCTTGAGGAGATCAAATGCCAGCTCTTTGACGCGGGTTTTCGTCTTGGCTTTGGTCGCGGCCCAAGCGCCAGTACCCAGCTTGCTTATTTTGGGCTTAGTGCCCTCCTTCGAAGTGTATTTCGAGATGCGGTGTAGTGAGTGGATATTGACGTACAGGACATCACCACCTTTGTAGGTCAGCCGGATAGCTTCCTGCTCTTTCCCGTTGACTTCAATCTTTTGCAACCCGCTGAATTCTCCTATACCGTGGTCGATATGAACGACGAAATCGCCGGGCTGAAGGGCCATTAACTCCTTGAGCGTGAGCGCTTGCTTGTTTTTCTGGAATCCGTCCTTGAGACGAAATCGATGGTATCGCTCAAACAGCTCATGGTCTGTGTAGACAAGGAGCTTGAGGTCTTTGTCGACAAATCCAGCGCTCAACTCGAGGGGAATCGGTTGGTGCGGCACCTCCTCCTCGCGGTCGGCAAAGATGTCGTGTAAACGCTCAATCTGAGTGGCTTGACCGGCAACAATGACATTGTGGTACCCTTGCCGATGATTACCCTGCAAATTGGAGGAAATCAGGTCGAAATTTTTATTGAAACTGGGCTGTGGAATCATATCCCAGGCGATGACGACGCGCTCTGGGAAGCTTGTTCCTCCGTCGAACTCTTGGACATGAAAGGGTTCAATTAGGCGCTTAAAGTTCTGCGGTCCGATGAATAAATCGGAAGGCGGAGTGTAGGCCATTTGGTCGGAAACCCTTTCAAATGCAGTCTCAGCGCGTTCCATGGCCTGTTCCAAATGCCTCTCGCAGCGGTTGGCATCGGTCATCCAAATGCGCGTATTGGCCGGGATGAAATTGAAAATCGGCTCAACTGTTTCATGCAAATTGCGATCTCCCACATTGGGAACGATTACAGCACGGGTCATCTTATTAATGCTGAGTTGATTGATAGGGTTGAATTTCCTGATGGATTCCACCTCATCGCCAAAGAACTCAATACGGTAAGGATGGTCAAAGGAGAATGAAAACACATCGACAATGCCGCCACGGATAGCATAGTGCCCCGGTTCATAAACAAAGTCAACCTTTTGGAACCCATATTCAATAAAGACCTCGTCCAAGAAGTCAAGGGTGTAAGATTCGCCCAATGAGAGCGTAAACGTTTGCTTGGATAGCTCTCTACGACTGATGACTTGTTCCGCAATGGCCTCAGCAAAGGTCACAACGACCACGCCGTTCTGGGCGCGGTTGATTTCATTGAGCACTTCGGCGCGCATCGCAATGTTGGCGTTTTCCGTGACTTCTTCTTGGTATGGAACCCGTGCGGATCTTGGAAAGAAAAGCACGCGTTGCCGTTTGCCAAGTAACTGCTCTAAGTCATTGAGAAGATAGGCGGCAGACTCTTTGTCGTCCAATATGAACAGGTGGCTTGCACGGGGTTCCCCTGCAGACGCTTGCTCAAGTTCCAAATCGATACAAGCTGCGGCGAGAAGTGCGGTCGCGGAACCGACGATGCCTTTGAGTTCTGTTTTCGCAGACGCTTGCTCCCAGGTCCTCCGCAGCATTTGAGTGCGAGGGTCCGATCGATAAAACGCCAACAGGTCTTCAACACGCATCGCTGTAATTCGGGATTTTCGGACGCGAAGTTACATGGATTCCTCGTTCAATTTCTATTATTGATTTTCCATCCAACAGGAACGCATGCCTTGGATTAGGTGGACACTTCCCACGTAAAAAGGAGATCGTTGATGCAAGCTTTCAGGGAGTTTTTCGAGGATTGAGCCTAGATCATCTTCTGCCGCACCGCCAGCCTCCAAAGCAAGGAATGCCAATGGGGCGCACTCGTAACACAGCCGTAATTTGCCGTTTGGATGGCTTTGAGTGCTGGGGTATAGGTAGATTCCGCCTTTGATTAGATTGCGGTGAAAGTCTGATACCAAGCTGCCGATATAGCGGCTTTTAAATCCAAGGTCAGGCGTTTCACGGCAACCCGCAATGAAGCTTTTCGTGGCTTGATTCGCTTCGCTGAGCAACGCGTCATTGATGGAATAGATGCTGCCTGTTTCGGGAAATTGCATTTTGGCATGTGACAGGAAAAATTCTCCAACAGCCGGGTCGAGCGTGAACCCGTTGACCCCAGAACCAGTGGTGTAAACGAGCATTGTGGAAGAGCCGTAAAGGATGTAGCCAGCGACAACTTGTTCTGTACCACGCTGGAGGAAATCGGAGTCACTCAAGGACTCTCCCATCGGGGTTACCCGTCTGAAAATACTGAAAATGGTTCCAATACTAACGTTGACATCAGCATTGGAACTTCCGTCCAAGGGGTCGATCATCACAACGTATTTTCCGGATTTGCCTTGGTCTCCGCAAAGGATGCAGTCCTCCTGCTCTTCTGATCCGATTCCTGCGACAGACTTTCCTGCCGTGAGAATCCTCATGAAGGTGCGGTCAGCAAAAACATCGAGCTTTTGCTGGGCTTCATTGTGGGTGTTTTCGGAGCCGGCGTCTCCAAGAATTCCGGCGAGTCCTGCGCGATTTACCTGGTGATTTACGATTTTAGCGGCAACGCCGATGTCGGTAAGAAGTCGGGTAAGTTGACCGGAAACAAACGGGAATTCCGCTTGTGCATCCATGATAAACTCTTGGAGGGTAATGGTTTTTCGCATTTGGCGGCTTTGTTCATTTCATAACCGGATACGAAGTTAATGCACGTCAGATAGAACGCTTTCCTAGGGTTCTTGATCCTCTTGAATAATGCGAGCGAGATGTTGGAAGTCCAGCGGACTGAGTTGCTCCGCTCTAAGACCAAGAGTTGCCGCGTCGATTCCGTCTAACGAAAGTCCTGCAGAGCGCAGTGCATTGCGCAATGTCTTGCGCCTTTGATTAAATGCTGCCTTTACAATGGTCTTCAAGTGGCCAAACCGGAAGCCTTCAGGTTGGACTGTTTTCCGGATCAAACGGAGCACACCGCTGTGTACTTTTGGAGGAGGGATAAACACCTCTGGCGCTACCGTAAAGAGGTATTCAGCATCGTAATAGGTTTGAATCAACACACTAAGTATACCATAGACCTTGGATCCGTGAGAAGAGCAAACGCGTTCAGCCACCTCTTTTTGAAACATTCCGACTAACTGGGGAACCTGTTGTATCGTGTCCAATGTCTTAAAGAGAATCTGAGAGCTAATGTTGTAGGGGAAGTTGCCGCAGACGACTACTTGTTGATCGTTGAAGGAGGTAGACAGCGGCATTTTCAAAAAATCACCTTCTAGTATACGCTCAGAGGGCATCCACTCCTGCTCTTTCAAATGAACGATACTCTCGTGATCTACATCGATCACCCACAGGTCAATATCGTTTCGACTCAACAGTGGGCGGGTGAGAGCTCCTGTCCCTGGTCCGATTTCAAGAACCGTTATTCCTTGAGTAGAGATAAGACTGTCTGCGATTCGCTGCGCCGTATGCTGGTCGGCAAGGAAGTGTTGGCCAAGATGCTTCTTGGCTTTGACTGATTGGGAGTGCTTCATATAATACGTTCAATCACAAAGGTCGTCCTACAGTACTTACGCATCAACCAAATGGCCTTCTTCTAAAATCTCTAATGTTGTCCTATAGGCAGCGGCTGATGCGCCAAACCGCTTTTGATGTTCGGCCTGAAGCTTCGGCGCGAACTCCAGATTATACTTTTCGAATGATTCGGCGGAATAGGCAACATATTGAACTGCGACGGCTGTCCCTCCTGCTTCTTCGCCGATAATCTTACATATTCGATACGATTCAAAGCAAAGTGATGAAAATATTTTAGGGATGTGCTCCTCCCTCATAAATAGTAGCCAATCCTCGTATTTTAAGGAATCTACACTGATCGTGACATTGTATAAAACACGATTTGACCGACGGTTAATAGAAATTTGTCGCAAAGGTTTGGTGGTTTGTCGAGATTTTTCTTGTATATTCGAGTTCTGAAATCTTAACCAAGATAAAGTGATGCGTACACTTTTCCTCTCCCTGCTCTGTTTATTCGGAGCTTTAACGGTCCTGCAAGCGCAGGATCAATCCCACGGAATCGCCTATCAGGCGGTTGCCCGTGATGCTGATGGCGACCCTCTTTCGGTCGCTGCACTTGATGTCCGAATTACCCTCATGGGTAGTAGCGGCGCCTTGTGGCAGGAAACTCAATCTGTAACAACCTCTCAATTCGGCAATCTCGCCCTCACCATTGGTGATGGCGCTGTGACGCCTGGATTGACAGAATCACTCGACATGGTCGATTGGTCTGTCGCTGGTTTATCCTTCTCTATTGAGGTGGACGCCGGTGCGGGTTATGCTTCTTTTGGAGAAGTGGATGTACAAGCAGTTCCGATTGCCATGTATGCCCTCAACGGCCAAGAAGAAGAAATTGCAGCTTTGCAAAACCAGTTGGATGGCTTAGACTCCGACGTTGATGGTTTTGTAGGTGACTTACAGAGCGCTGTTGCGGACAATGTTGCCGCAATTAGTGATCTGGAAGCGTCCGATGCATATCTACTGGGTCTCATTGAGAGCAACGATGGCGAGATCGCTATTCTGCAATCAACCACGGCTGCCAACACGGCTGACCTCGGTGATATTCTCAATGTTATACAAATCGACGAAACAGGAATCACTGTTGAAGATTTGACAATCACTGGAAGCTTGA
>JAPKAW010000142.1 GCA_028825055.1 Flavobacteriales bacterium
ATGATGGCCGTTGAGGCATGAGCGCGGTGAGCCGTGCCAAATGCATCATTGATGTAAACGTCTCCGTTCTCTGCCAGCTGGCCTGCAAAGAATTCATCGCCTTCCGTCTCCTCTTTGTGAAAACGCAGATTTTCCAACAACGCCACTTCGCCGGGTTTGAGTGATTGGCTCACATCAAGCGCGACGTCATCGACACAATCCGAAGCGAACTGAACCGAACGGCCCAGTAATTTTTCCAAGCTGGGAACGATGTGCCGCAAGCTCCATTCGGGGTCGATGCCCTTGGGCCTTCCGAGATGGGACATCAGCACAACAGAACCGCCTTGCGCGAGAACATACTCAATGGTAGGAATGGCTGCGCGGATTCTCGTATCGTCAGTGACCTCCCGATTCTCGTTGAGTGGAACATTGAAATCCACACGGATCAAAGCGCGGCGACCCGCGAGTTCAAGTGATTCGAGTTCCATAATTAGGATGCTTTAAACAATTGAGCCAAGCTAACTTTCCCCGCAACCACCGCAACCAATTGTTCAATGGCAACGCGTTCTTGGGTCATGGTATCACGATCCCGGATGGTCACGGCGTGGTCTGTCAGTGTATCGTGGTCAACTGTAATGCACAACGGCGTTCCAATGGCATCCTGTCGACGGTAGCGTCGGCCGATGGCATCTTTTTCATCGTATTGCACATTGTGGTCCATTTGCAGCATGGCCATGATTTCACGTGCTTTCTCTGGCAAACCATCCTTTTTGATGAGCGGCAAAATCGCAACTTTAACCGGAGCTAAGGGCGCGGGAATACGCAAAACCGTGCGGGTGGAGCCGTCCTCTAGAGTCTCCTCTTGAAGCGCAGCACTCAGCGTTGCTAAGAACATCCGATCCAATCCAATCGACGTCTCTACGACATAAGGAACGTAGCTCTCTTGTGTCTCAGGATCGAAATAGCGCAACTTCTTATTGCTATGTGCCTCATGCTGATTCAGGTCAAAGTCCGTTCGTGAATGCACCCCTTCAAGCTCTTTAAAACCCATAGGGAAGTTGAACTCGATGTCACACGCCGCATCAGCATAGTGGGCCAACTTAATGTGGTCGTGAAAACGGTACATGTTCTCTCCCAACCCCAATGCGTTATGCCATTTGATTCGGGCCTCCTTCCAGTAGGCGTACCACTCTGCTTGCGTGCCTGGCTTGACAAAAAACTGCATCTCCATCTGCTCGAACTCCCGCATACGGAAAATGAACTGACGGGCTATGATCTCGTTGCGAAATGCCTTGCCAATTTGAGCGATCCCAAATGGGATTTTCATGCGCCCACTTTTCTGCACATTCAGGAAATTCACGAAAATCCCTTGAGCTGTTTCTGGTCGCAAGTAGATTACTCCACTTTCTCCACTCACCGCTCCCAATTCCGTCTTGAACATCAAATTAAACTGGCGCACGTCCGTCCAATTGCGGCTTCCCGTATCTGGGTCAGCAATGTCAAGCTCTACAATCAATTGCTTCACAGCCGCCAAATCCTCAGCTTCCATGGCTGATTTAAACCGGACATTGATGTCATCAATTTGTTTCTGCCGATCCAAAACCCGTCCGTTGGTCGAGCGAAATTCAGCTTCATTAAAGGCATCCCCAAATCGCTTCAGCGCCTTCGCAACATCCTTCTGGATTTTGGCTTCAATTTTCCCGATGTGGTCCTCGATAAGAACATCCGCGCGGTAGCGCTTATTCGAATCCTTGTTGTCAATCAGGGGGTCGTTGAATGCATCAATGTGTCCGGAGGCTTTCCAAGTCTTGGGGTGCATAAAAATGGACGCGTCAAGGCCCACAATGTTGTCATGCATGCGCACCATGGCGGTCCACCAATAGTGCTTGATGTTATTCTTTAACTCTGCACCCAACTGGCCATAATCATAGGCCGCAGAAAGTCCGTCGTATATCTCACTTGAAGGGAATACAAAGCCATATTCCTTGGCGTGACTGATGACTTTTTTTAGGAGATCGTCGCTCATGTTGCTGTTGTTCTAGGAATGCGATTGCAAAGGTAGCGCCTGCAAACGGGACTCCACGTAATTGATAGAGTAGACTACATTTGTTCCCATGGCAGAAAATCTCCGTTTTGGATTGCTCGGCAGTGGTTCTTGGGCAACAGCAATCGCTAAGATGCTTTTGACCAACGTGGATTCCTTAAATTGGTGGGTCCGAAGGGAGGAAACCAAGGAGTACTTGGAGCAGCATGGGCGCAATCCCAATTACATCCAGAGCATTTCATTTGATACCAATCAATTGGTTGTGAGCACTTCGATGCAGGACATTATTGACCAAAGCGATGTGATCATTTTTGCCATTCCATCCGCCCACTTGGATGATACCATCCAAGCTCAGCAACTCACAGGGATGGAAAATAAATTACTCATCAGCGCGATCAAAGGCATGGTCGTCAAATATGATAGCATTCCTGCTCGCTATTTGCACAAAGAGTTTCAAGTGCCTTATGACCGCATTGGCCTCATCGCTGGTCCTTGTCACGCGGAAGAAGTCGCGCGGGAAAAACTGAGTTACCTCACAGTCGCTTGTCCCAACTTGGAGAATGCACAGACGGTGGCGGATGCGCTCAAAACGCGCTATATCAAAGTGAGTACAAGCGAAGATGTGTTTGGAACAGAGATTGCTGCGGTGCTTAAAAACATCTATGCCATTGGTGCTGGCATTGCTTTAGGCTTGGGATATGGAGACAACTTTTTGAGCGTACTCATTAGCAATGCATCACAAGAGATGAAGGCTTTCTTGGCCGCCGTTCATGAGCTCGACCGTGACGTGAAAAAAAGCCCCTATTTAGGGGACTTGTTGGTCACAGCCTACAGTCCGCATAGCCGCAATCGGAACTTGGGTATGATGATTGGGAAGGGGTATAGTGTGAAAGGAGCCATCATGGAAATGAGCATGGTGGCGGAGGGCTACAATGGATCCGAGGGCATCTTCGAAATGAATAAACGCTTTCAAGCCCACTTGCCCATCGCAGATGCCGTCTACCGGATTCTACATGAACGCATGTCACCGGTGATCGAAATGCGCTTGCTCATCGATGAGCTTTCCTGAAGAAGACCGTGAAAAAATGAGGCAATAAAAAAACGCCCCGACCCAAGGGCCGAGGCGTTTCATTTCGAGGTTCTCTGATCAGTGTGTGATGTTGACCATTTGGGTCATGCCATCAACACTCAAGATGTACGTTCCAGCAGACAAGCCAGCTACTTCAAGAACAATGCGCGTTGCGCCTTGTAGAGATTGATTGTAGACTTGTCGTCCGTCCAAGCTGTACAAAGCAAGTTGTTGCCCAGGTGCGTTCAATTCAATTTGCAATTGATCCGATGCTGGATTTGGATACGCCCACAAACCATTGTCTTCAGCTGCAGCTTCTGCAACGGACGATGTTTCGATCAATCCCAAGGCAAATGCCATGCGTGGAGCTGTGTAGCCTTGGATGATGTCCAACCAAGTCATTGCCTCTTCCGAGCCCATCGTTGGATTCAATCCCAATTGGGTCGCCGTAATGTTAGAACCGTTTGCTGAATCAACCGCTTGAGTCGTTGCAACATCCCACCACTGCCAAGGAGAGCTGTCATAAGGCTCAGTTGGAGCGCCGTCCTCGTAATTATTCAAAACAGGGTACAGTCCATCCATACCATCGTTGATTTCCAACGCCTGCAAAGACAACGCATCGGATAAGTTTTGACTTTGGAAAGAAACGTTGTTGTTGGGATCATCAAATGCATTAATCGCAAGGTGAACATTGTAAGCACCCGTCGCTTCAATGACCGGCTCACCAGTCGTTGGAACTACAACAATACCCGATGTATAGGGGGCAAATGGATCATGAGGACAATGAAAGCTAACCATCGCAGGGTCGCCCGAATCCAACCATTCTTGTGAGCCCAAAGCGCCTCCCATATTCATCTGAAACTGGATATCAGAATTGTAGTCTGGATAGTGGCCAATGCAAAGCTGCAAGCTATCTGGAGTATACCCGTCAAACTTCGCCCCCGGGTCTCCGTTGATCGATTCAATCACCATCGGAATGGACGAGCCGTTTCCTGGGTCATACCATAAGCTCTCGATGGGCGCTCCAGAAGAATCCACAAAGATGTCATTGTAATCTGCGATAGAAGCCGATGCAAGTGATACATATCCGCCTGTTCCGTCACCAAAATAAGCGACTTTCTCGGTGTCAATTCCAAACTCATTGCCCATCTCTGCCGCATTCATACGGAAGTAACGAACGGCCGTTCGTGCATCCTGTACACCGCGGTACGCCGCGTTGATCAATTGATAGGTTCGCTCAACCTGCGTTCCTGCCAACGGATTCCATCCCAATCGGTAATCCACCGATGCAGTGACATATCCCATGCGCGCAAATCGATTGCACAATTCCACAATGGAGCTGTCCGTTCGGCCTCCGAGTGCAGAGCCGTTCACGTATTTCGGAAGGAAATTGCCCGTGTGAAAAACCAAAATCAACGGACGATTGGTTTCTGTATCACCCTCTGGCTCGTATACATCCATAAGCTGAGGCAACGCCATGGGAGGCATGCCCTGCAAAGCGGGTAAAACTGTGACATTAGTAGCGTAGACGACATCCGTAGTGACGACGACAGACTCAAAGATTTCATCCAAGTAACGCTCTTGGGCCTGCATCGAAAGGACGCCCAAAGCACACAAGGCTAGCGTAAAATATTTTTTCATGAGAAAAGGGGGTTGTTTGGAGCCAAATTACCTTCAGATTCTGGTGCAATTCTGCCCGACCAAAAATTATATGAACCATGGTTTTCAACAAAATTGCTGTCAAGTTAAATTTCTGAAATCTGGATTTCCTTTTAAACCGAGCGCTTTTTTATGCGTCAAAGAGTGTATTACTACCTTCACAAATTGATCCCCATGAAACACCTCCTCGCCAGCATTTCGATTCTTTTTTGGACGTGCTCAGCTATCGCTCAGCCTGAAATTGTTTCGTGGCAGATCAACGCCGACGGAGCCAACGGACAATTTTGGAACAACGGACAGTTGACTGACAATGGAATCTCCTGCGATGTTCAGCTGGTTCAATTCTCAGACAACAACGTTTACATCACCTCCACAGGTGTTCCACGCTATGCCACGGCCCCGTTTGGTGATTCAAACCCCTCACAAGCTTCAGAAATAGCGTATTTATTCCGTATTCCGCGTCAACCCGAGCAGGGCCCTGCTGGGGGAACTGCAACTGGATTGGGCCATACAGCGGTCTT
>JAPKAW010000143.1 GCA_028825055.1 Flavobacteriales bacterium
GGCCGATTGGTCTTTCTCGATTTGAGTGTACAAGTCAACATCTTGCTGCGGAAGACGACCTAACCAAACGTATCTTCGCTAGACTATGAGCTGTAGCAATTGCAAAAATGGAGAGGACGGGAATCCGCGAGGATGTAAGAGCAATGGAAATTGTGGAACGGGAGGCTGCGGACCCATGACAGTGTTTGATTGGCTGGAAGGCGTGGCGCTTCCAACAGGTCAAACAGCCTTTGATGTTGTCGAGGTACGTTTTAAAGCAAATCGCAAAGGATTTTTCAGACGCTCAGGCGGACTGGATGTTCAGGTGGGTGATGTCATTGCGGTTGAATCTGATCGAGGCCATGATATTGGAGTGGTCAGCTTGCGCGGCGAATTGGTTCGCGCGCAAATGAGCGCTAAAAAAGTCAGAGACGACCACGAGCTGAAAAAAGTACTTCGCAAGGCAACGCAAGAGGACGTCGATCTTTGGCAGAAGGCCAGGGTGCGTGAAGGCGATACCATGATCAAGAGCCGGGAGATCATTCAGCGATTGGGTTTGCGGATGAAATTATCGGACGTAGAATTTCAAGGCGACGGAAAGAAGGTCACGTATTACTACACGTCAGATGACCGCGTGGATTTTCGTGATTTGGTTCGTGAATTGGCGGGCGCCTTTGCGGTGCGCGTGGAAATGCGACAAATTGGAGCGAGGCAAGAAGCGGCGCGCGTTGGAGGCATCGGCGTTTGTGGAAGGGAACTGTGTTGCGCGAGTTGGTTGACAGATTTCCGAAGCGTAAGTACTTCTGCAGCACGTTACCAGCAGCTCTCTCTAAATCCTCAAAAACTGGCGGGCCAGTGTGGTAAGCTGAAGTGTTGCTTGAATTTTGAGTTGGATCAGTATGTGGAATCTGTTAAAGAATTCCCATCCCCCAACGCCAAAATAAAAATGAAAGAGGGCCGTGCAGTGGTCTTCAAAATGGACATTTTCAAAAAACTCGTCTATTTGCTGCATTTGGATGCTCCGGCATCATCTCCAGTTCCGGTGTCGTTGGACGACATGAAGGAACTCATGGCAATGAATGAACGTGGAGAATATCCTCATTCATTGTCAGAATTTGCATTGCAGGAAGAGCCGGATGAGGTGGATACGGTCTATTCTAATGTCGTTGGTCAGGATAGCTTGACGCGATTTGATGAGCAGCGCCAGAAGCGTAGAAAAAAGGGAGGACGCTCAGGTTCAGGTGGAAATACGAACCGATCGAACAATCAAAAGGCCCGAGGTCGATCCGAAAATGGGTCGCAAGGAAAAGCTCCGGCAACTGGAGCTCGCCAAAAATCAGGAGATTCTCAACCGTCGTCGAATGGAGGCAATTCCCAGAGCCGTGGAAGAGGACGTTCACGAGGAAGTGGGAGCGCTCCTAGCCCTTCGGACAATCAGAATAAGAAGGGATGACAGGACGAGTCCACATGCTCGTATGGTGGGTGCTTCTTTCTTTTCAATGGGCCGCTTGCGGAACCAATGCTACGTTTTCCGGTCATGAAGCTTTGCCTTCGATAGGATGGGAATCGTCAGAATCAGCTGTTTTTGAATGGCAAATTCAAGACACGTTGACCAAGCAAGATTTTTTCATTGATCTACGGCACGATCAGACTTTCCCTTACAGTAACATATATCTATTTGTGGACTTCACTTTCCCAAATGGGAAGTCGCTTCGCGATACGGTGGCCTGCACTTTGGCAGATGACCGCGGTCGTTGGCTAGGATCTGGCTGGGGTAACTTGGTAGATCACCGCATTGGATTCAAGAGCAATACGTCGTTCCCGATAGCAGGAGATTATTCGATTCAAATAACCCATGCAATGCGCCACGACCCGCTTCCGGGTTTGCGAGACGTCGGTTTTCGTTTGGAAGATTCTATTTTTAAATGAGTCGAAAGGCAGGCTAATTCGGTAGCGGAACGGGCTCTCCGAACGAAACGTCTTTACCGGCCTCTAACCAAGCCTCCATCCCGCCAATCAAATCGATGATGTGTGGATGCCCAATGATTCGGAGCTCCTCTGTTATGACACCGCTTCGTCCTCCAGCCTCGCAATACACCAAAACAGGGCGGTCTGTTGGAAGGTCATTTAGAGGTTCCAATCGATGGTCCCAATCGAATGAGATGTAGGCCGCTTGGTTTAAATGCCCCAAGGCCCACTCTTCGTCTGTTCTTACATCGAGTAAGATGGCGTCGGGATGAGCCTGTTGCAAGGAGTCCAAAGACAGAATGGAGAGTTCAGTAACTTGCTGATATGGTGCGCTAAGAGCAGTATCCGTCGAGTTTCTGCTGCCACAGCTGCCGAATAGAATTCCGGCGAACACGAGCCCAGATAGGGTGGAAAACGAGTATGGAAGGATATTCATACCATAAAAGTAGAGCCTGATACCTTTCGAATTGAATGTCGCTATTTTTTGAAGTGTTATTATAGCGACATTCAATTATTGATGCTGAGTTTTTGGTAAATTGCAAGTGCAAGAATGAAATCATGTTGGATACCCAAGGTGTAAATACACACCAAAATCGAGCGCTACGAATTTTCATAGTGGGCTGTATCGCCTTCTTAGGATCTCCAATTTGGGGTCAATCTGACGATCTTCCTTCAGGAGCTGAGTCCGTTGCCGATGTAAAGTTTTGTGGTCAATGGCAGATGACCGAGGCGTTTTTTAACGCGCACCCTGAACAGCGCGAGCGCGCCGAACGTGATGATGCTCAGCTGGAATTGGAAACGAGCACTTTTCAAAACTTCAACCGGGACGAGCTGATTATCATCCCTGTCGTGTTTCACGTCATCCATTACAATGGACCAGAGAACATCAGCGATGATCAGGTGCATAGTGCGATCACGGTGATGAACCGAGATTTTAGAAAATTGAATGAGGACATTACGGATGTGGTCGAAGCGTTTGCTGGAATTGCCAATGATGTGGAAATTGAGTTTCGTTTAGCACAGCGAGACCCCAATGGAAATTGCCACATGGGAATTAATCGGCTGTTGAGTGATTTGACTTACGATGGTGGGGGGGAAGTGAAGGATTTGATTCAATGGCCAAGGAACAACTATCTGAATATTTGGGTGGTGGAAAATGCGGCAGGAGCCGCTGGCTACAGCTTGTATCCGGGTTCTGTAAACAATCCTCAAGGGGCGGGAAATGATGGCATTGTTGTAGCACACGATTACACGGGGAACACTGGTACCAGTAACAATTACCGTTCGCGGACGTTGACGCACGAAGCAGGACATTGGATGAACTTGCGTCACACGTGGGGCAATAGCAACAATCCGGGGGAAGCAGAAAACTGCGAAAGCGACGACAATGTTGCGGATACACCGCTGACGAGTGGGTGGACTTCGTGCAACTTGACTGGCGAAACGTGTGGTTCTTTGGACAACATCCAGAATTACATGGAATATTCCTACTGTGGACGTATGTTTTCTGAAGGTCAAGGAACGAGAATGCGCGCTGCGATGTACAGTAGTGTGGCCCAACGAAATCAGCTTTGGACGCCAGCTAACCTTGAAAACACCGGTGTCTTGGAAGAGTCTATTCTGTGCGAGGCGCGTTTTTCGGCTTCACGCCAAACCATTTGTGCGGGTGATTCGGTTCAATTTTTTGACAACAGTTACCACGGCGTAACCACGTGGAATTGGACTTTCGGAGACGGTCAAGTTGGCGAAGGGGAGACCCCTTGGAATCAATACATGGAACCAGGGTTGTATGATGTTCAGCTGACTGCAGGGAATGGTGCAGATAACCTGGACTTGACGATAGAGTCCTTCATACAAGTCCTTCCTTCAGGAGCATTGTCGTTGCCATTTGTAGATGATTTCGAAGCAGCTGAACTTTCGGAAGATTGGTTCATTATGGATCTTGGACTCGATGGTGATGGTTGGACATTGTCCTCAGCGGCGGCTGTGTCAGGATCCCAGTCGATGAAGATTCAAAACTGGTCCAACTTGGTGGAATTCAATGCAGACCAGTTGGTGTCCAGTTCGATGGACATGTCGGACGCGGAGGAAATTCACATTTCTTACAAGTGGGCTTACAGCTACAAAGGGACGAGTGAGGATGACGAGACTGACGATCGGTTGAAAATTTATGCGTCACCTGATTGTGGCGAAACTTGGAGTTTGCGCCGCATGCACAGGGGATACACGGACCTTCCGTCTGCGCCGCCTCATCCTTTCTCATTCACGCCAAATGGATTAGACGAGTGGAATTCGTACACCTTGGTTCTTCCTTACGAGCAATTCTTTACAGAGAATTTCCGGATGATGTTTGAATTTGAGAGCCGGTTGGGAAACAATATTTTTCTTGATGACGTGAATATTCAAGTGTTTACGGCGTCTGATTTATTGGAACGTGAACGTCTTCAAGGTATTCCTTTAACTGTTTATCCAAATCCAAGTGCGGATCAAGCCTGGTTGGAGTTTCAGACATGGATGGTACATGAAGAAGTGAGCGTAGAGTTGTTGGACATGACCGGCAGATTGGTTCAAACCATGCACTCGGGCCAAATGACACCAGGACTTCAGCGTATGGTCATCAACAGATCAGGTCATGCCGCTGGAACGTACTTCATTCGCGTGCAGTTGGACGGTATCCCAAGCGCGGAAATGGTAGTTTTCGAGTGATTTGACCCAATGAGTTGAGGCATCAAATGATGTGAAACAAAACGACCGCGAAGGACTGAGTCCAACGCGGTCGTTTCGTTTTCCGTCGAATCAACGGAATCGAAATGTATTTAGCTCTTCGAGCCCATCAGAACCGTAACACATCCTTCATGCGTAATGGCTGTTTCTGATTTGGGAACTTGAACCTTTACTTGCAGTTGCTGTGTGGTTTCCACCTTGAAATCAACGTGGTTTTCATTTGGCTCACCTTTGCGGCTGTCGAATAATGTCTTGCCGCGGCCATCGAAAATTTCGTAGGTCACATCGCCAAGGACTGGATGGCTGCAGACCACTAAACGGTAATCTTGTCCAGCAAGAAACGTCAGCATCAATTCGGCTTCATCACCGGGTATGAGGATGGCGCTATTGTAATTGTCATTTTGGATGTAACCATCCAAAGCGGTCATACAGTTTTTCTTGGTAAATGCACGGCATTGCGCTTGTGCGGTTGTTGCCAAGAGGCCAAAGGCCATGAGGAGGATAAGGGTATGCTTCATCTTACTACTGGACATTATTGGATGCATGCGTTCCGAACAGAGGCGACGGAAGCAGCAATGGCTTGAATGGTGGCATCGTCAGC
>JAPKAW010000005.1 GCA_028825055.1 Flavobacteriales bacterium
CGGATGATGAACAAATGATTTTAGATACCATTGCCTTTCCACAATACGACTTTAGTGTGTTGGGTGTTGGAAATTATCAGGTTTGGGGATCTAGCGCATTGGGTGGTTTTAATGCCACAACCTTAGAGGCGGGTCAACCGCTTTCTGGAGTTTTAGGGATGGAATGTGATAGCTTGAGCACATCGTACTTAGACGTGCAGATATTCGATTGTGAGAGCGCGAGCTTTTGTGAAGAGCTGTTCATTTCGGAATACGTTGAGGGCAATAGCAACAACAAAGCATTCGAGCTTTACAATCCATCTCCGGTGGCGATTGACCTTTCTGAATACAGCATGGAAACTTGGAACAATGGAGCGAGCGCTCCAACGAACACACAAGTCTTAGAGGGAACGATCGAACCAAACGGGGTGTTTGTTATTGTCAATACCTTGGCAACGCCAGAGTTATTTGGTGCGGGCGATTTGGTGAGTCAGGTGACCTGGTTTAATGGCAATGACGTTATCCTATTGTATCACAACGGTGAAATTATCGACCAGATGGGTGCATTTGGAGAGGATCCCGGAACTGCTTTTGAAGTAGACGGTGGAAACGGTGAAATGGCGGAGTATACCTTGGTGAGAAAAGCCAATGTTTCTCAAGGAACAACGGATTGGGAACTGGGTCAATACCAGTGGGATGTTTACCCGCAAGACACGTTTGATTTCATTGGTTTTCACAACGCAACTTGCACAGGGTCTCCTGAAATGGAAATCGGTTTTGCAGCGACGGACCTCTATATTTTTGAGGGCGCAGGGGCTGAGGTTGTCATGCAAGTAGCTTACCCACTGCAAGACGTGAGCGTGATCGTTGATGTTGTTGGTGGTTCTGCTGAATCCGGCTTGGATTTCCCAGCTGTGTTTCCGCTTCCGACGTATACGTTCCCAATAGGGTTATTGAATGATCAATCATTCATTTTTGCTGCGATTAACGATGAAGATCCAGAAGGGGAGGAGACAGTGGAGTTGGCAATTACCATATCTAGTGGTGAAGCGGTGTTACTCATAGATACCGTGACCATTCACATTCAACCTTCTGATTTAACCTATCCCGTTTACAACATCGCCGATGTTAGAACAGTAAATAGCGTTTTGGGAACTACAGATTCGCTTGGAGTATCCTGTGAACTGAGAGGTATTGCCCATGGTTGGAATGATTACCCGTCAGGCTTGCAGTTTACCTTAATCGACTCGACCCACGGAATCAACGTGTTCAGTCCACTGTCCGATTTTGGCTACGAACAAGTAGTCGCTGGTGACAGCTTGCGAATTCGAGGGACCATTTATCAATTTGCAGGACTGACGCAAATTGTGGCCGACACCGTGATTTACGAGGGCTCTGGTTTTCTAACGGAAGAGCCAACCTTGATTCAAACGCTTGACGAAAGCACCGAATCACACGTGGTAACATTGAAATGCGTGGAGCTTGTAGACCCCGCGCAATGGACCAACAGTGCCCCAAGCTTCGAGGTGGACATCATCACAGGGAGCATCGTTTATACGATGCGGATCGATGCCAATACAGACCTATTCTTATCTGAGGCTCCTATGGGAATGTTTTTAGTTTCGGGCATCGCCGACCAGCGAGACTTCGAAGAGCCTTATTTTGAGGGATATCGTATCTCACCACGGTATCAGTCAGATATCACAGATCCGGTGTACGCAGATTTTGAAATTGAGTCGCCATGGAACCCGAATGATGGACCACTGGAGATTACCAACAACAGTCTAGGAGCGGGTAGCTATTATTGGGACTTTGGAAACAACGAATCAAGCGATGCTTTTGAACCGGAATTCAGTTACTCAGAGGACGGAACGTACGAAGTGACGCTCATTGCTTTCGGCGCTGACGGAAACTGCTTGCACGAGATGACGGCGACGGTAGAAATCATCATCGTTGGCTTGGAAGAGATTAAGGCCAGCATGCAATTTTGGCCAAACCCAACAGAGGACAGGGTGTTTATGGAGTCATCGGTTGATGTTCAATCCATTCAAGTGCACACCTTACAAGGCCATCGGATTTATGAGCAAACGATTAATAGCCGTCTGACATCGCTTTCTACGAAAAACTGGCCTCCTGGCATGTATGTGGTCTCCGTAGCAACACGCTTTGGTTGGACGCAGCATAAGCTGATCAAGTCGTAAAGACTGCATCCATCCAAAGGGTCGTTAGCAGTTAGAACCAAATAAACCGAGCAGCAGGAGCAGGTCTCCAATGCTGACCACCAAATCATTGGTGAGGTCTCCTGGGCACAGGTTGGTGTTACTGCAAACACACAACTCTAAACCGTCGACGATTCCGTCCCCATCGGTGTCAACGTCCAGAGGGTTGGTATTGTATAAGGATATTTCAAGGGCGTCGCTGATGCCATCTCCATCGGTATCACTGCACGCGTCTCCGACACCGTCATTGTTGAAGTCGCTTTGGTCGCTATTCGCAATAGCGACGCAATTGTCAAGATTATCGGTAGTTCCGTCGTTGTCCAAATCCGGAAACGAACCGACAAGTGACCCGATTCCAAGGTCAGCAACAATGATGTAATGGTCGGATGCCGCGAGGGCATCTCCTGATTGAAGACCGTACTGTTCCAATCGATCGGAACTCATGATATCCGTGCGTAAAGTGAAGCCATGAAGCAGGGTTGCTGAAGCATCTGACGTGATGAGGTAATCCAATTTTCCGGGCATCCATTCGCTGGACGAATTGGTCCAGGTGTAATCCATAGGCGCTTCCGATTGCAACAAAGGCCATTCGGTCAATGAGGTGCCATCCCAATCGGGATTGAAGTCGGCTCCGTATGAGTCCTCGTTACTAATATCGCCTGTTTTCAACGTGTATATTGGATTGTCGAGTCCGACCATGTTCAAGTCTCCCCCGTACACAATTGGGGTATTGGTCGCAAGGTTGGGACCTTCGCCTTCGCCCGAAATGGCATCTCGAAGAAACGCCATGTATTCATCGGCTTCGGATTGACGTTGCGCTTCACTTGAAGACCCACCACAGCATTTGAGGTGGCTGCTTGTTATCAGCAAAGGAACCCCCCACCCAGTATGTCCTTCAACCAATACAGGAAACTGCCGATACACCTCATCAAATCCTTCAAGGATGGCTCCTTTAGAAGCCACCATTAGGTCATAATCGTCCTTGATGACACTCCATGAGGCATCATTTTCCAAGGGAAGCCACTGATTTAGCAAACCCTGTACAAAACCGGTAGACTCATCACTGACCTCAGAAAAACCAATGATATCCGGGTCAAGCGCTTGCAAAATTCGCTCCATAGAGGCCTGTGCACCGCTTTGATCCATGCGGTTGTTCATGTTCCAAAACGCAACACGATTCAATGTTTCCTCAGGACGCTCGAGGCCCTGTGGCTGCCAAGGGCTCACGGCTTCGCTAATGGCGTGAAAAGCGCCGCCGCTAGGGAATCCCTCTCCGGTTGCACCATCATACCACATGACTCGCAGAGACGGCCCATCAACCTCTGTGGATTCGCGGTGAAAAGCCAATTCGAATTCTGTGGAACTGTAGGTGGGTGAAACATGCAGCCCGATTTCGTTGAGGGATTCAGATCCCGTTCCGCCCGAATATCGGATGGCTTGGCGATTGGGTAAATCAATGAGCAGGTCAACGCCTAGCCCCAAATTCGCATAATCCACTCCGGTCTCAAGATCATCGTCCAGATCCAGCAATATTTTGAGATCATTCGGTAAAACTTCTTCATCGAGTCCAACCTCGTCGGCGAGTATCACATGAACAAACAACCACGCATCATTGCTCGTAATTCCAACCGAAACAAAAGAACCGACTCCATCTCCTGCTTCGAAGTGCTCGATATTACTCCAGTCACCGAATTCATTGTCCAACTGAATTTGAGCGGAGCTCCAAGATGCCATTAGGATGCAGCTAGTCGTTAAAAAAAACCGCAGGTTTCGAAAAGAAGAAAATACAATCATGTGGACGAAGTTACGGGTAGATTTGCCGTTATGAATCGCAGGCAAAGCTCCTTGATTTTACATATGATTGTGCTGATTTTCGGGTTTACCGGAATCCTCGGTAAATTGATTTCCCTAGACGCGGAGCGCCTTGTTTTTTGGCGGGTTTTTCTGGGTGGATCTTTGGTGATGGTTTGGCTGCTGTTCCGAGGAAAATTAGTGCGATTCAAGCTAAAAACAGCAGCGCAAGTGGCGTTTGTCGGGTGTGTCGCCGCAGGGCATTGGATTGCTTTTTTTGCTGCCATCAAAGTGAGCAATGTGTCCATTGCCCTGGCTACACTTGCCACTACTCCTTTGTTTGTGAGTTTCATTGAACCGTTGGTGCATCGTAGAAAGTTGGATTGGCGTGAAATGTTGCTGGGTTTGGTGATTTTAGTTGGCCTTTTGGTGCTGCTTATGGGGCCTAAAGTGACCACTGGAGGGTTTGCTTTGGACTCAAGTGATTATTACTTGGGGATTTCATTGGCATTGGTGTCTGCGTTTTTAGCCGGTGTTTTTAGTACGCTCAATTCGGTTTTGGTCAGACAGTACGACGCGTCAAATTTGACGCGGTTGGAGTTGTTGAGCGCGGCAGCTGTTCTTGCCGTGGTTTTTCTCTTGCAGCCAAAGGGGCGCTCATTGGACTTTTGGACTGTTCCAACATCCGATTGGCTGTGGTTGGGTTTGCTGGCTAGCGTTGCTACGGCATTCGCATTCTTAATGAGTATCGAGGTCATGCGAAAACTATCCCCCTTCACCACAGCAGTCGCCATCAACATGGAGCCTGTTTACGCGATCGTATTTGCGTCTTGGATTTTTGGAGAAGAGGAACAAATGGGACCGTGGTTCTACGCTGGAACGTTGATTATCGTCGGCGCAGTGTTTGTCGACGCCGCGCTCAAACGCCGTGCAGTAAAAGGCACACAAGCAAACTGATTCAACCGTTCACCCAGAACAATTCGGAGGCAATGGCATCCGCAAACAACCAGTTGTCTTCAGGAATACGGAAGGATCCGCTGGGCAGCTCAATTAATTCACACTTAAGCACAGCAGACTGCCATGCTTGTGCGTCTGCGGTTCTCGGATCTCTTCCATACACAGCGTTGAGTTGCTCGGGATTGATTCCTTCCATCGTCCGTAAACCCGTCATGACCCGTTCATTAAACCGATCAGACGTTTTGAGTATATCGACCTCAATGGGGAGATCGAGCAATGATTTTGATTGTTGAATCGCTTTGACATAGCGCCTGTTGTTTGAAACGTGGGCATATCGATGGGTGCCATCAAAACCATGAGCTCCTGGTCCGACGCCCCAAAACGGAACCCCCTTCCAGTAGTTGCGATTGTGTATTGCATGGCCCCCAGGACGTGCGAAATTTGACACCTCGTAGTGTTCGAATCCAGCCGTTTGAGCACGTGAGCAGAGCGTGTGATAAGCGGCCACTACGGCTTCGTCTGTAGCGGTTTTTTGCTTTCCTTGTTTTACCTGATAACCCAATGCTGTCTTGGGTTCGATAGTCAAAATGTAAGCAGACAAATGGTCAATCGGCAGGTCCAGCATACGGTCGATATCACGTTCCCAAGCGGGAGCGGGCCGATCAGGCAACCCGTAGATTAAATCGCCGGTAATGTGCTCAAAACCGGCTTCAGCCGCCATACGAATCGCTTTTTCAGCGGTGTCTCCGGTATGGGCTCGATTCATCCAACTCAAGATGGCATCATCAAACGTTTGCACTCCGATTGACAACCGGGTGACTCCCATTTTTAACCAAGCTTCTAATTTTTCAGAAGTAATGTCCTCCGGATTGGCCTCTAGAGTGACCTCCTTTTTTGTGTTGGATATGGATTGGATGGTTTGCATCATCCGCTCCAATCCCTTTACAGGAAATAAGGAAGGAGTCCCGCCACCGAAGTACACGGTGCTAATTTCTTCTGAAACCCCTGTGCCGCGCCAAAGCAACTCACGCATCAATGCCCCCTCCATTTCCTCCAAATTATCCAATTGGGTTGAAAAATGGAAGTCACAATAATGACACGCAGTTCTACAGAATGGAATGTGAATGTAAATCCCGAACACGCCCCCAAGTTCGCTCCAAAATCCTCCTAACTTGCCTTCATGGAATGGGAAGTACGATGGCCTGATGGTCAAACTGAACAGGTTCAAGGAGATGCAGCATCTTCTTGGGATTGGAAACCGGTAGGTGACGGTGTTTTTGATGTGCGAATGGGCCATCGAAATGTGCGAGTGGAACTGGTAAATGGGCCAGACAATGCGGGCCATGTAATGGTGCGTGTCAATGGTGTGGAACGCCAGCTGCAGGTGTTAGATCGTCAGATGTTACTGCTGGAATCCATGGGTATGAGTAGCGTGGAAACGGGACTCGAAATGGAAGTGCTGGCTCCGATGCCAGGCAAGGTTCTCTCTGTTGGAGTTGCAAAAGGCGAAACGGTGGAAGAAGGAGATGCGTTGCTAGTTTTGGAGGCCATGAAAATGGAAAATGTCATTCGCGCCCCACGCGCAGGGGTTCTTGCAAGCGTCGAAGTGGGGTCGGGAATTGCGGTAGAAAAAGGAACAGCGTTGGTCACATATGAATCGGAATCATGAAGCGTTTAATTGCCATGAAGAAATACTTTGGTTTGGTCCTGCTTGCTTTTACGGTTGCGCTGCAGGCGCAAGATTGCAGCAACCCGGTTCCCGTATGTGGTGAAATTCCAGAAGCGATTACATTGAATTTTAATCAAAGCCTGGAGATAGATTGCTTGAATGCACCCTTCGTAACGGTGGTTGAATTCATGTCCAACGGAGATTTTGTAAATACCGGTTCTGCTACCTTGGACATTACGGGTGTCACTTGTCAAACGGATGGAATAGATGATGTTATTGAGTGTGTTATTGTCAAGCCAGACCCCCAAGATTTATGCAATGTCGCCGCATATGAAATGGTCTCGCCGTGTGCCGAAATTGCTGGAGATTTTGCTTTGCAAACGGATGGCTTGTTGCCCAACACCACGTACTTGATTTTAATCGGCACTGCGCACGACCCGTC
Source organism: Flavobacteriales bacterium (assembly GCA_028825055.1). Classification (GTDB taxonomy): domain Bacteria; phylum Bacteroidota; class Bacteroidia; order Flavobacteriales_D; family Sanyastnellaceae; genus UA16. The sequence continues at coordinate 7,058 of JAPKAW010000005.1, forward strand.
GGCAACACCTTGCAATGTTTCATTGATTCTGTCGGGACCGGCCGTTTCAATTAATGCTTGCTGTACATCCAATATCGCGCCTGGACAAGCCGTGACTTTGACGGTCACAGGGGGAAACGAAGACCTGGGATATACGTGGTTTCCTGAATACGGTATTTCGTCCGCAACGGGACCCGAAGTAATTGCGTCGCCAAGCATCACAACTACGTACTCAGTATCGGGCTTTTTTGGAGGGTGTCAGTATACCGATGCGGTGACCATCAGTGTCGGAAACCCCTTAGGCATCCCAACGAGTTTTACACCAAACGGCGACTACATCAATGACGTTTGGACGATCGAAGGTTTACTCCCGTACGATTTAGCTGACGTGCGCATCTTTGACCGTTGGGGGCAGCTGGTTCATCGCAGTATTGGGTACATCCAGGCATGGGATGGAAGACGCGGCGGAACGGATGTTCCGGAGGGCACGTATTACTATGCGATTGATCTGAACGATCCATTGCTTGTTGACTTTCAAACCATCACCGGCTTTATCAGTGTTATCCGATGAAACAATTTCACACACCTTTTTTGACGGGACTGCTGGTGTTTTTGTTCTTCGCCACTTCAGGCCAATCCCAGCAATTTCCGATTCGGACAACAGCTATGATGAACCCATTCCAAGACCACCCTGCCATGGCGGGTGTATTGGGTTGCATGGACTTGCACATGGGCTATCGAAACCAATGGTCAGGAATTGAAGGCGCCCCGCAGACGTCGTTTGCCAATTTACATGGGCAAAAGGCGGCACAAGGACAAGACTTTCATGGGTTTGGGGGACGCGTTGAATCCGACGAAGCAGGGGCTTGGGGGTATACCTCCGTCAATTTTGCTTACGCTTATAACCTGAGGCTTTCTACAGGCGCTCGCTTGGCCATGGGCTTCAGTGCAGGGTTTTTCCAACATCGACTTGACTTGAGTTTACTGGACATGCCCGAAGTACAAGGCACCAACGACCCTGCAATCATGGGTTCAAGCCAATTCATCGCTCCTATGCTGGACGCCGGTGTTTGGTTCTACGACCGCACGAAGTACGTAGGCTTGACCATCCAAAATGTGACGCAACCGTCCATGGAGAAAATCAGCCAGTACGGAAAGCTGAGACGCCACGTGGTGATGATGGCAGGTTCAGAGGTAGAGTTGGACGGACCGTGGATGTTTCTTCCTTCCGGGCAAGTGCGCATGGCAAAGGGCGTTCCAATTTCCGCGGAGTTGATGGCCTTGGCGCGTTACAACGATGTGGTTGGAGTGGGCATCGGATACCGCACCCAAAGTGCATTTATTGTGGCTGCTCAGATAAAAGTCTTAGAATACCTCTCGATTGGATATGCGTATGAGATGAACGTTTCGCCATTGAGTGGTGCAGGCCCTCGGACCCATGAAATTGTCATTGGTATCAACGGTTGTTCGGGCAAACCGGGCGGTAGAACCATTCCCTGTCCTGCATACAATTGATGAACGTTTACTCCAATAAACAACGCTGGAAGCGGCTTTTATTAGCTGTAGCATCGGTCATTGTTGTTGCCACGTTGTGGTACTCCAATGACATGGCGCGCCGGATCCGTGAGGAGGAACAAAACAAAGTACGTGTCTGGTCCGAGGCCATTGTGAAACGTTCGGAGTTGGTGCGGTATACGCAGCAATTGTTCGAAGAGCTGAGTGGAGAAGAACGCCAAAAAGCAGATCGACTTGCGGACGCATACCGCTTGATCAACGACCCCCCAAACGGCATGGACTTGACGTTTATTACAGACTACCTCTGGTCCAATCGCACCATCCCTGTTTTGATCTACGACGAGAATGATCAGCTACTGTACGATTTGAATGTGCCACAATCAACGGATCGCGACTCTTTAAAGTTTGCGATGCTTGCTCACAATGAGCCGATCGTGTTTGAAGACGTTGGTCACACAGTTTATTGGAATGAAAGTGTTCGATTCAGCGAGCTGAAAGAAGTCATGCAGGACCTCATCAACTCGTTCATTTCGGAAACGGTCATCAACAGCGCTTCTGTGCCGGTCGTCATGACCGATAGCACGAAAACGACAGTCTTGCGTTACCAGCGTGTGGATAGTGCGATGGTTGCAGACCCTGGCCGGTTGCAACGGTTGCTTCGCGACATGTCTGATGGCAACGAACCAATTGCGGTAGACCTCCCTGAGGCCGGAAGACACTACATCTACTTTGCCGATTCGGTTGTGTTGACCCAATTGCGCTATTACCCGCTGGTTCAGTTGATTTTGATCGCTGTTTTCCTGCTCGTGGCTTATTTGATTTTTAGCAGTTTTAGACGCGCTGAACAAGACCAAGTTTGGGTGGGTATGGCCAAGGAGACGGCCCATCAACTAGGGACACCGTTGAGTTCTCTTATGGCATGGGTGGGGCTTTTAGAGGAGGATGGTGTTCGGAAAGACTATCTCTCGGAGATGAACCGGGACATCGTTCGGCTCAATACCGTAGTCGATCGTTTCAGCAAGATTGGGTCCAAACCCATTTTAAAGGAACACAACATTTCAGAAGCCATCCAGTCTACCGTGAACTACATGCGTCCTCGGGTCTCCAAACATGTGGAGATGACGTTTGAAACGGAACACCCTGAGGCACGCGCATACTTGAGTCCCCCTCTTTTCAGTTGGGTTCTCGAAAACCTGATCCGCAATGCTGTGGATGCCATGGATGGAAAAGGGCGGATTGAGTTGCGGGTTGTTCAAACCCCAGACAACATTCAAGTGACGATTTCAGACACCGGAAAAGGCATTCCGAAAAACCTACGAAAGGAAGTTTTTGCACCGGGTTACACCACAAAATCTCGCGGTTGGGGGCTCGGTCTGTCTCTATGCAAGCGAATCATTGAAGAGTATCATGGAGGCAAGATAGGGGTGGTAGAAGAGCGTAAAAGTGAGATTGAGCGGAGTACGGTATTTAAAATATCCTTGGATTGATGAGAGACGATAAAGGCAATTCGAAGCGTTTGGCGTGTGTTATTGCTATAGGACGATCGGGCACAGAGTTTTTATCGAGAACGCTGAGAAACCACGGCCATGAATTGGGCCACGAAGAGTTAAGGAGAGACGGGATTGTTTGATGGTGTCTCACCGCAGATCACGAAAACACGCCCTACGTAACAAGTTGGAGAGACTTGGATAAGAGCGAATTTGTGATTGGACATCAAATGCGCCACCCGCTTAAGACGATACCGAGCCTTTCTACAATCAATAAAAAGTCATGGAACTTTATTGCAGAAAGTGGAATAGGTGACGTAGGGAGTAATCGAACGATGTTAAGTAAATCCATGGAGCATTGGCCCTCATGGAATCAAGTTGCTTTTTGAAAAGCAGACTTTCATTGGACGCTATCGAACATGAAGACGGGGGTTTTGCCTTTCATAGAAGAGCTGGGACGGAAGCTAGAGACCGAAGCTTGGGAGGATTCATTCAAGAAATAAAACGCCCCTATTAACTCAGCGAAGTAAAGGGTCTTGAATCCTAAGACTATTCTCAAGACCTCTCCGCAAGTTCTGTATCGCAGAATCCAACACGCGTATTTCCCCGATACGCCTTTGCAAACCACAAGGAAAGCGGGACAGAAGCAGATAGGACAGGAGCTTTGATCGAGGCAAGCAATGGCATGGGATTCACCATGTGATCGAAAACCTCGAAGGAGGTAAAGGCGTCAAATCCATCTTGTTTGGCGCATGTTATGTCAACATCTAAGTCCGGAGAAGTGGCATTGGATACATCATACCCCGCCTTTGACATCGCCTTCGATAAAGGGTTCATCATACCAAGGTCTAGAATCTTTGACCCTTCAACAAGATGAGAACATAAAAAACGAACGGTACGTTCTTCTCGAGCGTCTAGAACGCGGGTTCTTTTGTATGATTTTTCTTCTCAAGGCATCTGACGGAAATAACCTCACCCATTCACTTTTCTCACCCTCAGCGCCTTAGGGGTGACTTCAAGGTACTCATCATCGCCAATCCATTCCATATATTCTTCCAAGGAAAGTTTTCGGGGTGGGGCAATGTTGAGGCTTTTGTCGGTACCTGACGATCGCATGTTGTTGAGCTGCTTTCCACGGACTAGGTTCAATTCCATGTCGTTGTCGCGAGAACTTTCGCCGATGACTTGGCCTGCGTAGATGTCCTGACCTGAATCGATGAAGAACGTTCCGCGGTCCTGTAGACGGTCAATTTCGAAGGCACGTGATTGACCAGCTTCTTTACTGACCAAGGAGCCGAGGGAGCGCGAAGTAAGTTCTCCAGCATACGGCTCATAGCCATCAAAGCGGTGGGTCATAACAGCTTCTCCAGATGTAGCGGTCAAAACTTGGTTCCGCAAACCGATGAGCCCACGGGAGGGAATGCGGTATTCCATGTGCTGCAACGCGCCTTTAGCCTCCATGACTTGGAGCATTCCCTTGCGTTTCATTACCAGCTCCGTTGCCTTGCTTGCAACTGCGTCGGGTACATCGATGACGAGATGCTCAAACGGCTCGTGTTTGGCACCGTCAACCTCTTTGAACAGCACTTGAGGCTTTCCAATTTGCATTTCGTATCCTTCACGACGCATGGTCTCGATCAGCACGGACAAATGCAGAATGCCACGTCCGTAAACGGTCCACTTGTCTTCGCTGTCCGTCGGCTCGACGCGAAGCGCTAGGTTCTTCTGCAATTCTGCGTCCAGTCGTTCGCGGATGTGCCGGCTGGTCAACAAATTTCCGTCACGTCCAAGGAAAGGGGATGTATTGATCGTGAAGAGCAACGACATGGTGGGCTCATCAACTGCGATGCGCTCCATGACCTCAGGGTTTTCCAGGTCGCTGATGGTGTCGCCGATTTCGAAGCCATCCATTCCTGTGATTGCACAGAGATCTCCGCTTCGCACGTGGTCCACCTTTTCTTTGCCCAAACCCTCAAAAACAAACAATTCCTTGGCCCTTGCCTTGCGATTCCCGTCTTTAGTGCACAACGCATAATCCTGATTCGCATGAAGGTCGCCGCGGAACAAACGCCCAATCGCAATACGACCGGTGTACTTTGAGTAATCAAGGGACGTGATTTGAAGCAACGGAGTTCCCTCGCGATACGGCGCCTCAGGCACGTGCTCGAGGATGACATCTAGTAAATACGTTATATCGGTGGTAGGTTTTTCCCAATCGGGACCCATCCATCCCATTTTGGCCGAACCATAGACCGTAGGGAAATCTAGCTGCTCTTCTGTAGCGTCCAAGGTGAACATTAAGTCAAAGACTTTTTCTTGAGCAATGTCCGGTGTACAATTCTCCTTGTCGACTTTGTTTACCACTACAATCGGCTTCAGCCCTAACTCGATGGCTTTTCCGAGCACAAATCTAGTTTGTGGCATTGGCCCTTCGAAAGCATCAACAACCAACAAAACGGCATCGGCCATTTTCAAAACACGCTCTACTTCACCTCCAAAATCGGCGTGACCAGGGGTGTCAAGGATGTTAATTTTGACGCCTTTCCAATTTGCGGAAACATTTTTTGAGAGAATCGTAATGCCGCGTTCACGTTCGAGATCGTTGTTATCAAGAATGAGTTGACCGGTTTCTTTCCGAGGATCAACTGCTTGACACTGATGAATGATGTTGTCTACAAGCGTAGTTTTTCCGTGGTCAACGTGTGCGATGATCGCAATGTTTCGGATGCCTTTCATGGGTGTCTTGCGAAGGGGTAAACGTTTCGCCGCGCGAAGAACGTGCAGATAATTGCAGATTGCTACGAATCCTTTACTATTTTTGTCGACCCTTGCCCGGATGGCGGAACTGGTAGACGCGCACGACTCAAACTCGTGTTCCGAAAGGAGTGTGGGTTCGATTCCCACTCCGGGTACAAACAACGTAAAGCGCTTCCCCTGTGGAGGCGCTTTTCTTTTGAAGGGTTTTTTGGTCTGTGAATCAATAAATTCTGGGATTCCAGTCTGTATATTCGGAACCAACCCTTTAAAGTTCAATCCATGATTCGATACATAGCCCCGATTCTTCTCTTTCTACCCGTGGCTTTGAGTGCTCAATTGATGTCGCCACCGATTGAAGCGGGTGAATCGACAATACGGATGCTTGGAGCTTATGCGGTCATTGAGGATACAGGAACCTCCAATCAAAATTGGGATTTCAGCGCATTGATGCCTGAGCAGTCGTTTGGGTTCAGCATTGGCGATGCACCGAGTTCTTCATTGGGCAAGTCCTTTCCCAACGCCACATTTGTAATTGATAATGGAGATGAACAGACATTCTATTCTTTTGATGAAAATGCGGCGTACCACGGGGGTACCGATGGTACATTGGTTGTGGCCTATTCCGACCCTGCTGTTGCTCTTCCGTATCCTTTTTCTATTGGAGAAACATGGGAAGACACGTATGCAGCAGAATATGGCGCGGCAGGTATTGTGATCTATCGAACAGGATCAATTACGAGTGAATGCTTGTCATCAGGGACACTGACATTGCCAGGCGGGCAAGTGTTTGAGGATGTGTATCACATTCATTCAACTGAAGTTTTTTTGGATTCGACTTTTGCAGGAACGTTGGAATTCACACTTGAGTCGGATGGTTTGTTTTCGAGCGATTATGGCTTTGCACTTGGAGGAGCGGTGCAAGTCTCTACCTACGATGTTCCGGTTGGTGGCACTCCTGTCTCGAATTCTTATGACTACAGCATATGGATGGATAGCTATGTGCTCGGAATAGAAGATGTTACTTCATTACCGACATGGGGCATGATGCCCAACCCTGCTTCTGACGCCGTTACCTTTTTTCGAAGCACTGGATTGTCTGCAGAAACCATTGAAGTGGTGTCGATGGACGGTATGCTCGTGATGCAAAGTCAATTCACTTTTGGCCAACCATCCTTGAATGTAGACGTAAGCGGGCTCGCAGAAGGTGTTTACCTCGTGCGCTCAAGCCGCACAGAACAAGCGCAACGACTGGTGATCGCGCATTGAGTTAGTAGGCTCGTTCGCTCCGGCCCTCCATGTAATATACAAACGAGCGGTTCACGACTTTGTGCCCACCTGGTGTCGGAAAGTCACCGGTGAAGTACCAGTCACCGGTGTGATCAGGGCAAGACGCGTGAAGCCCTTCAATGCTTTGATAGACGATTTTGACTTCAGCATTCATGCCTGGAGGCGTCAATAACAATGAAATTTCCTCGCTAATTTCTTCCGCTGTGAAGGGTTCATAGACCGCCTTGACTTGGTTGATGTTTTCCTCCTTTGGTAATTCAACTTGAGCTTTACACGCGGCATACGTCTCGTCCAGAATGTGCTCCAAACCCTGCTTTTTAATCAGGCTGACAGCGGCTTGGAATGCAATGAAGTCCCCCATTCGCGCCATGTCAATTCCATAGCAATCAGGGTATCGAATTTGCGGCGCGCTCGATGCTACGACGATTCGTTTCGGCCCGAGTCGATCTAAGATGCGTAAGATGGATTTTTTCAATGTGGTTCCGCGAACGATGCTGTCATCGATCACAACCAAATTATCAACTCCGGGTTCAACAGTGCCATATGCGATGTCGTACACGTGCGCAACCAGATCATCTCTATTGGCCTCTTCCGTAATGAACGTGCGCAACTTCGCATCCTTGATCGCGACCTTTTCGATGCGCATGCGCTCACTCAGAATATCTTGGATTTCTCCGGGATTCGGATTTGAGCCTAACCCAATGATGCGTGCAATCTTGGCCTGGTTCAGATAATCTTCCATCCCTTTGATGAGGCCATAGAAGGAAACCTCAGCGGTGTTTGGAATGAAACTGGTGACGGTGTGTTCAAGATCGTGCTCTACAGCCTCCAAAATCTTCGGGACCAAATACCGCCCTAGAGCCTTGCGCTCATTGTAAATGGATGCGTCATTGCCTCGGCTGAAATAGATGCGCTCAAAACTGCACGATTTACGTTTGCCCGGTTGTTTCACTTGAGGCATGGAAACAGAACCGTCACGCTTGATAATCAAGGCGTGTCCAGGAGCCACCTCTTTGATCTGATCTGCGGACAAGTTAAAAGCCGTTTGGATGACCGGTCGCTCACTGGCAACCACGACAACCTCATCATCTTCAAACCAGAATGCAGGTCGAATTCCATTAGGGTCGCGCATAACAAAGGCATCGCCATGGCCGATGAGACCGCACATGACATACCCGCCATCCAGTGAATTGGCCGCGTGGGTGAGTATTTTTTGAACATCAAGTAACTCGCCAATGCGGGCGCTGATTTCACGGTGATCGTCAATACCGCCCTTCTTTAGCTCGTCAAAAAGCTGTTGATTTTCTTCATCGAGGAAGTGACCAATTCGCTCCAAAATGGTGACGGTATCGGCCTCTTCCTTCGGGTGCTGTCCCAGCGCGACAAGCTTTTGGAAAAGCTCATCTGTATTGGTCATGTTAAAGTTACCCGCAACGACCAAGTTTCGTGTTCTCCAATTGTTTTGACGGAGAAAAGGGTGGCAGTTCTCGACTTCGTTTTTCCCATACGTGCCGTAACGCAAATGCGCCAAAAACAATTCACCAGTAAAGGCAAATTCACGCTGCAAGAAATCTCCGTCCTTGAGTTGTCCCGGAGTCAAGCCTTCAAATCGAGGCATGATGCGTGAAAACACATCATGGATAGGTCGGGAGTCTACTGAACGGACACGTGAGATATACCGGCTCCCCGCGGGGACATCCAATTTGATGTTCGCCAGCCCCGCTCCATCTTGACCTCGATTGTGCTGCTTTTCCATGAGCAGGTACATTTTATTGAGGCCATAAAATGCGGTACCATACTTATCGATGTAATGCTGCAATGGCTTTTTGAGCCGCATCATGGCGACGCCACATTCGTGCTGAAGGAAATCACTCATGGAATGCGAAAAAGGGGTCGGTTTTGACGATAAGTGCCAAATTTAGTGCGCGGAACATCACGGGGCGCCTTAACCCTTGTATTTCGTTTTCCAAGATCGATTTCCTTGCAATCCGCCACTGTGAATAATCAAAATCCGCGCGCCTCGAGATAAAAATGAAGGACGGTTGGCAGGGTCCATTTCCAATTGCCTCTTCAATGCGAGCAACAGTTTTCCGGTATACACAGCATCCAATTCGATGTGAGTTTCGCTGTCCCAGGAGTCCATGCAATCCATCAATTCAGGCGAGCGTTTTGCAAACCCACCCTCATGCGCATCTTCCCATGACACGATGTTTTCCAGCAGATCGTCGGCCCAAAGGCCATCATTGACTGTGGATTGAATCAACGCTTGCATGGCCTTCAAAGGCTTCCACCCTTTGAGCGCACTGCAAACAATTAAAGGGCTTACTCCTCTGAGGGCAATGGCCATTCCTGCGGCAGTAGTGCCGGTTCCTGCGGCTACCAAAATAGCATCCCAAGGAGTGTTGATGTCTTCGGACTCGATCAGTTTTTGACTCCCCATGACCCCCCAGGTGTCGGCCCCCCCTTCAGGGACAATCCAGGGATTACCAAACTGATCCCGCAACCAAGCTTTGAAGAAATCAGTGTGCTTTTCGGCATATTCCCCTCGGCTCACGAAGAACAACGTCATCCCCCACGCCTCGCAATCACGCAAGGTCTCCGTAAGGTCTTCTTCGTTTGGGGGGCGTTCCCCTCGGACAACTCCAATGGTCTGGATGCCGCGAACGTGTCCAGCGGCAGCAACGGCATGGAGGTGATTGGACCACGGCCCTCCAAAAGTGAGGAGAGACTTGGAAACGGTTTGCTGTGCTTTTTCTAAATGCCAATGCAGCTTCCAGGCTTTATTTCCCGGGGAAGGGCCAGGAATGGCATCCAAACGGCGCACCCACAAATCCACTCCTGCACGCTCTGAAACAGACCAATGGACACGCTCAGTTTTAGGTTGGGGCCATGTGGGGATGTCAGTCGACTTCATAGATGGTAAATTTGCAACATGCGGGACGATTTGGAACCAGGAGATTTTTATCACAGTCCGGAAGGATTTGTGGTGTTCACGGAACAATACCACCTCAAGCGGGGTCATTGTTGTTTGAGTGGATGCAAGCACTGTCCATTCGGCTATGATAAACGCACGGGAAAAACGAACAAACGATGAAGCACGAATCGAGTACAACCAATCAAGCGTTTCATGCTGCTATTTTAGAGGGAATTCCTTCGGAATTGCCCCCTTTGAAAGCGCGGTCAGATGAATGGAGCCACGCGCCTGTTCGAAAGGACATCCTGACGGCCGAAGAGAAAAAACTAGCGTTGCGCAATGCGTTGCGTTATTTCCCGCCTAATCAGCATGAGGTTTTAGCCCCAGAATTTGCTCAAGAACTCAAAGATTTTGGCCGGATATACATGTATCGTTTGAAGCCGACCTACTCGATGCACGCGCGGCCCATTGAGAGCTACCCGTCTCGTTGTACCCAAGCTGCAGGAATCATGTTGATGATTCAAAATAATTTGGATCCCGCAGTGGCTCAACACCCCGATGAGTTGATTACTTATGGCGGCAATGGGGGTGTTTTCCAGAATTGGGCACAATACCGTTTGACCATGCGGTACCTCAGTGAAATGACGGAAGATCAGACGTTGGCGATTTACAGTGGTCATCCCATGGGATTATTCCCTTCCAATAAGGAAGCTCCGCGTGTTGTCGCGACCAACGGCATGGTCATTCCCAACTACTCGAAGCCAGATGATTTGGAGCGCATGAATGCCATGGGGGTTTCGCAATACGGTCAAATGACGGCAGGGTCTTACATGTATATCGGTCCGCAAGGCATCGTTCACGGTACGACCATCACGGTGCTCAATGCCGTTCGTATGAACGATAAAACAGGCACGGGCACAGCAGGTAAACTATTCGTCACCGCCGGTTTGGGAGGGATGAGCGGTGCTCAACCCAAGGCAGGTAATATTGCTGGTGTTGTCAGTGTCACAGCTGAGGTCAATCCGGCCGCAGCGCGCAAGCGTCACGAGCAAGGTTGGGTGGATCATTTGATCGAGGACGTGAACGACTTGGTCACGCAAGTGAAAGCCTCTGTTGAAGCAAAACGCGCAGAATCGTATGCATACATCGGCAATGTTGTGGATGTGTGGGAAGCGTTTGATGAGGCCCAGGTTTTTGTGGATCTGGGTTCAGATCAGACATCACTACACAATCCTTGGGCAGGTGGATATTACCCCATGGGATTGGAGTTTGAAGAAGCCAACGAGATGATGGCGAATGACCCCGAAAAATTTGAAGCCTGCGTGAAAGCCTCTTTGGTTCGGCATGCAGCAGCAGTCAACAAGCACACTGCACGCGGTACGTACTTCTTTGATTATGGAAATGCTTTTTTATTGGAGGCATCGCGCGCAGGAGCGGACGTCATGGCTCCAAGTGGGCTTGAATTTCGATACCCCAGCTATGTCCAGGATATCATGGGACCTATGTGTTTTGATTTTGGGTTTGGACCGTTTCGTTGGGTTTGTGGAAGTGGAGATCCTGCCGATTTGGAAGTGACCGATGGCATCGCTTGCGACGTTTTGGAAGCGCTCATGAAAGAAGCGCCTGTTGAAATCCGCCAGCAAATGGAAGACAACATCCGTTGGATTCAAGGGGCCAAGGCAAATCGTCTGGTGGTGGGTTCTCAAGCACGGATTTTATACGCTGACGCGGAAGGCCGAATGCAGATCGCGAAAGCGTTCAATGATGCCATCGCGGACGGTCGACTGAAAGGGCCGGTTGTTTTGGGCCGGGACCACCACGATGTCAGTGGCACAGACTCTCCGTATCGGGAGACGTCCAACATCTATGATGGATCAGCGTTTACAGCGGACATGGCGGTACAGAACTTTGCGGGCGATGCGTTTCGCGGAGCGACGTGGATTTCGCTTCACAATGGAGGAGGCGTAGGTTGGGGCGAAGTGGTGAATGGCGGGTTTGGTATGGTCATCGACGGGAGTTCTGATGCTGAACGCCGGCTGACGGCGATGCTGCATTGGGACGTCAACAATGGCATAGCGCGTCGCAGTTGGGCGCGCAATAAAGGAGCCGAATGGGCGATACAGCGGGCCATGGAACGTGAGCCGCTATTGCAAGTCACCGTGGCTCAGCACGCTTCAGACGCGCTCATTGATCAAGCTTTTGATTGACCTACTGGAAACGTTTTAACACACTTTTCGTTTCCACTGGAAAAATGCGGTAGTACTTTTGCCGCCGCAATGAACCCGAATCCCGCATTCAACCTGCTGCAAGAAGCCGCAAAAGACTTGGTTACGAAAGCCATGCCCGTATTCTTGCGTTTCGGGATCAAGTCCGTCAACATGGAGGACTTGGCCCGAGAATTGGGAGTCTCCAAGAAGACGCTTTATAAGCATTTTCAAGACAAAAAAGAGTTGATTCAGTTGGGGATGGAACAGCATTGTTTGGAGTTGGAGGCGATCATTCTAAAGGCATCGAGCGCGGAAGGCAATGCCATTGATAGCGAATTACGCATCATGAAGCATGTCCACCAGGTTGTATCACAGATGCACCCTAGCATCTTGTACGATCTTCAGAAGTATCACCCAATTGCGTTTTCAAATCTGATTAGAAGCAGAGATGAAATTTTACTTGGCGCTGTTGAGAGCAACATAAAAAGAGGCCAGGACGAGGGTGTTTACCGCCAGGAAGTTGATCCAGTGGTCGCCGCTCAGTTCCTCGTTTCCATCAGCTCGACTGTTCGAGAGATGGCCCAAGACACATCGAATCACAAACCCATTGCTCAATTGTATTGGCAATCGGGATTGTACCATATCCATGCCATCTCAAGCCCTCAGGGTTTGGACTACTTGCAAAACAAGCTGGCAGCTGACCTTCATCCTATATCATGAGATTCTCCTTCGTTTTTATCCTGTTGTTAGGGCTGTGTATTGGCACCGCGTCGGCCCAAAGCCCGAATTCCCTAGAGGTGACGTTATCTGAGGCCCAAGAAATTGCGCTGAAACAGGCTTTCTCCATGCAGTATGCTCGACTGGACAAGTCCGAAGCTGAGCGAGACGTCAAGGAGTTGCTCGCTTCGGGCTTGCCGCAAATTAAGTTGGTAGCAGATTACAGTAAGTATATTGACATTCCAACGCAGGTTGGTTCGGCTGATGCGTTCGGACTGCCATCGTATTTCAATGAATTTTTGTTTGACGTTGCAGAGGAAACGGGTGTTGCGCTGAATGCACCTCCATCCGATCCGAATGCCCTCTCGGAATTTCAATTTGGTCAAAACCACACAGCGAATGTTGGAGTTCAAGCCACGCAATTGGTTTTTAGCGGGTCCTATTTTGTGGGCCTTCGCGCGGCTCAACTCTACGCTGAATCCAAGGATCAATCGATTCAACGAACGGCGGATGAGGTACGAGAACAGGTGGCGCAGGCATACCATGTGGCTCTAGGCGCGGCTCAGGGGGCTTTGATTTTAGAACAAGCGCTTGAGCTCGTGCAAACCAGCCTAATAGAAACGCAGCAAGTGTATGCTGAAGGATTTGTCAATCAAATCGCCGTGGATCAACTGGAATTGGCGGTGCAGGAATTGGAGCTTGAGTGGTCATCCGCTAAGCTACAAGTGCCTTTAACGCAGGCTCTCTTGCGTTTTCAGATGGGGGTGGACCCCGACACAGATTTGAAATTAAAGGACTCTTTGGAGGACCTGTTAAGCCGTGAAAAGGGCTTGAGCCTCTTGTCTCAACCCTTCAATGCTCGTGCGCTTCCAGGAATTCAACTGCAGGAATCGTTTGTGGAATTGGCGCGACTGGATGTGCGAAACCAACAAGCTAAAGGCCTTCCCCAGGTCTCTGCATTCTACACCAACCAAGGCAACGCACAGCGGGACGCGTTTAACTTCTTTCAAGGCGATGGCAATTGGTACCCGATACAGTTGTGGGGAGTGAATTTCAGCATGCCCTTGTGGACGAGTTTTGGCGGAAAGCAACAGATCGAGAAGAAGCGCATTCAGGAAGATCGAGCCATCATTGGACTGGAGCAACTGCGCCAGTCCACTCAAATGGAATTTGACAATGCGCGTCTAACATTGGAACTGGCCATGATGGCATACCAAAATCGTACGAACGCAGAAACCATTGCACAGCGAATTTTTGACCAGACGTATACGGCGTATCAAGAAGGCTTGGTCTCTTCCTTTGAGTGGACTCAAGCTCGCAATCAATTACTCGAAGCCCAAGGCAATAGTCTATCGGCTGTTTTGGACTGGCTCAATGCCCAAACTCAATTGAAACGTGCGCTTTCAGAATTTGAATGACCTCATGAATACATTACGTAATCTCTTTTCGATGCCTTCACTCTTATCCCTTCGTTTGACTGGATTCCTCCTGGTCTTGAGCAGTGCGGTTTTCACGAGCTGTGGCTCCTCTGAAACGGCAGAACTCACAGTTGATGAAACAGTTGCTCCAGTGAAGTTTACAGGCATAGCTGTCGCGGTATTGGATGTGCAGCCTGAGTCATTTTCGCACCGATTTAGCATTCAAGGCAATGTGGAAACGGACATGAATTCCATCCTGACTGCTGAATTTGCCGGCCTCATTGAAGAGGTGCTAGTTTCTGAAGGAGCTCAGGTGCGTGAAGGTGACGTGATCGTTCGGATCAACACCGACGTCTTGAATCGTTCCATGGCAGAATTGCAAAGCCAACTGGACCTTGCTTCGGAACTCTTCAATCGTCAAGAGCGGTTGTGGAAGCAGAACATCGGCTCAGAATTGGACTTCATGCAAGCACAGAATCAAAAAATAACGTTGGAGAACAGCATGAAAACGCTGCTCGAACAAATGGACATGGCGATGATTCGCGCTCCATTCGATGGCATTTTGGATCGTTGCCTCGCCAAAACAGGAGAGATGGCGATGCCTGGTTCACCGCTGGCACGTGTCATTGATTTACGCAATATGTACGTCCGCGCAAGCGTGAGCGACCACTATGCGGGACGCGTTTCCAAAGGAATGCCCGCTGAAGTCATTGTGAGTGGTGTGGACACTTTGGCTACTGAAATTGGACGGGTTGGACAATTTATCAACCCAGCCAATCGAACATTGGAACTCACCCTACCACTCCCAAGAGGCTCGGCGCTGCTACCAAACATGTACGCAAGCGTTTGGCTACAGGATTTGGCTTTGGACAGCGCAGTGGTGTTGCCGAGCGCGCTGATTCAACAAGACATCGAAGGCTTGGACTACGTATTTGTGGCGGTAACCCAACAAGACGGATCGGTTGTGGCTGAGAAGCGAAAGCTCACTGTGGGGATGGGTTCAGGAGACAGCATGCTCATCAAAAGCGGTTTGGTCTTTGGCGATCGGGTTGTTTCTAAGGGAGCGACACGCATTGTAGGTGGACAGAATATCCGCATTATCGGCGAAGAATAAGCAGTATGGAAAACGCGACCCCACCTCCCAATAGAAGGGAATTTGGCCTGAGTAGTTGGAGTGTTTCCAACAGAACCACGGTGTTTGTCTTGATGGCCATCATTACTGTTAGCGGTATTTATAGCTACATCTCGGTGCCCAAGGAGAGCTTTCCAGAAGTGGTGATTCCAGAAATTTTCATCGGAACACCCTATCCGGGCAACAGTCCGGTGAATATCGAAAAGCTGATCACGCGACCGCTGGAAAAGGAAATCAATACGATTACGGGAGTGGACGAAATATCCTCCACATCAATCCAAGGGTATAGCGCGATTGACATCAAGTTTGATTTCGACGTAACGCCAGACGAAGCCTTGCGAAAGGTTAAGGACGCAGTCGACAAGGCCAAGGCGGACCCTGATTTTCCGGATGACTTGCCCGCAGACCCCAACGTCTTTGAGTTGAATTTTTCCGAGTTGCTTCCTGTGATGAACGTGAATTTATCCGGCAACTATTCGCTGGATGAATTGAAGCGATACGCGGAAGCGCTGGAAGAAGCCATTGAAGAATTGCCTGAAATCAGTAAAGTGGACATCCGTGGTGTGATGGACAAGGAGGTTGAGGTGGTTGTGGATCACCTGCGTGCTGAGGCCATGAAGGTCAGCTTCAATGACATTTCAGGAGCGATTGCGCAAGAAAATGTGACCATTTCCGGTGGCGATTTGCTCGTAGACCATTTCCGGCGAACGGTGCAAGTAGAAGGCGATTTCCACTCCATGGCTGACATCGAAAATGTCATTGTCAAGAGCGAAAATGATGCGTCAGTATACCTCAAGGACGTCGCTTCCGTGCATTTTGTAGAGCAAGAGAAGACAAGCTATGCTCGGGAATATGGCAAGCCGGTGGTCTCATTGGACATCATCAAACGTGCCGGGGAAAATCTCATCGCGGCGTCCAATGGGATCAACGGAATCATTGACCAAGCGAAGGTGGACTACCTGCCGGCTGACCTGAGTGTCTCCATTACCAATGACCAATCAGACCAGACGCGAACGCAGGTGGAGGAGTTGCAAAACTCCATCATTTTCGGAGTGTTGTTGGTCGTGGGTGTGTTGCTGTTTTTCTTAGGATTGCGCAATGCCATGTTTGTGGGTGTGGCGATTCCTTTGTCGATGTTCATGTCGTTTATAATCCTCAGCGCGTTGGGCATTACGTTCAACGTGATGGTGTTATTTTCATTGGTTCTCGCATTGGGCATGTTGGTGGACAATGGCATTGTGGTCGTGGAGAACATCTATCGACTGATGGAGGAAGGGGAGAGTCCGTTGCGTGCAGCAAAGTTTGGTGTGGGCGAAGTGGCTTGGCCGATCATTGCTTCAACGGCGACCACATTGGCTGCGTTTTTACCCTTGGCGATCTGGCCCGGATTGATTGGGCAATTCATGAAATACCTGCCGATCACATTGATGATTGTATTGAGTTCGTCTCTCTTTGTGGCATTGGTCATCAATCCCGTACTGACAGCAGTGTTGATGCGCGTTGGCGATCAGGAAATTAACAAGAAGCGGATTCATTGGCTAACGGGGTCATTGGTGACCTTCGGTGGTGTTTTTCTTGTGCTAGGCGCTACAGCTTTCGGTAATATCTTGATCATTGCGGGCTTGATGACCATCCTCAATGCCTATGTTTTGTTTCCTGCGACAAAGCTCTTCCAGAACCGGTTTTTACCGCGTTTGGAAAGAGGCTACGAAGCTTTTTTACGCTACGCTTTGGCCGGGAATAAACCGTGGGTTTTCTTCTTTGGAACAGCGAGTTTGATGGTATTGGCATTTGCGTTGCTTGCCACGTTCCCACCGAAAGTGGAGTTTTTCCCCTCCAATGAGCCTCAGTATCTCAACATCTTCATCACGAAGCCGATTGGCACCGACATCGAAGAAACGAATCGGGTGACCAAGGAAATCGAGAATTTGATCATGGACGTGCTGTCAGAAGATCGATTCAAGCAGATTGACCCCGAGACAGGAGATCTCAGAGCGTACATGGCCAACTCGGTCATTGGCCAAGTAGGCAACGGAACCAGTGATCCACAGGAAGGGCCTTCTTTGGGGAACACGCCACACAAGGCTCGAATCGTGGTCAATTTCGTGAAGTTCCAAGACCGAAAAGGACAGTCTACGCGGGACATGCTGTCTGCAGTCCGTGAGAAATTACGAGGCTACCCCGACGCGGAAGTCATCGTGACCAAAAACTCGGATGGCCCGCCCCAAGGTCCGCCGATCAACATCGAAATTCGAGGTGAAGACTACGATGAGGTCTTAGCTACCTCCACCGCGATGCGTCAATTTCTAAGAGAAATGGAATACGATGGTGTGGAAGAGCTCAAGATTGATGTGGACAAGCGAAAGCCTGAATTGCCCATTAC
>JAPKAW010000144.1 GCA_028825055.1 Flavobacteriales bacterium
CTGTCTTTTTCGCTTGCTCAAAGCGAGAGTACTGCCTACATTTGCAATCGGTTGGTTTGCGTTCATGTAAGCCACCGAGACCTTTGAGTAAATTTCACCAACCTGATTCACACATGAAGAAGTTGTTTGCCCTCCTCGCTATCGCAGGGCTGTTTCTCGTAAATGTTCCCATGACTTCGTGGTCCCAAGGGGCCGCAACGGAACTTTCAGTTGATACTGCCGTTACTTCAGCGGACATGGATTCCATTTCGATGGAAGAAGCTATGATGGATTCCACTGCCGTGGAAGAAGTCTTAGAAGTTGAATCAGTCGCTGAACCTTTAGAAGAGACTCGTGAAGTGTTGAGCTTTCACCAAACAGTGAAGCGATACTTCATTGAAGGCGGCGCAACGTTTATGGCGTTTGTACTGATTTGTTTGATTCTCGGTTTGGCTTTGAGTATCGAGCGCATTATCTATTTGAACATGGCCACAACCAATACCGGTAAGCTGGTGGGGGAAATTGAAGAGGCTCTCGGAAAGGGAGGTGAAAAGGCCGCCATGGAAGTCTGCCGTAACACGCGGGGTCCTGTAGCGACTATCTTCTACCAAGGCCTTGATCGCTCATCAGGAAGCTATGAGGAGGTCGCCAAGGCGATTGAGGATTATGGCAGTGTGGAAATGTCCAAACTAGAGCGCGGTTTAAGCTGGATCAGTTTGTTCATTGCATTGGCTCCGATGTTGGGCTTTATGGGTACCGTTATCGGTATGATTTCGGCATTTGATAAAATTGCTGAAGCCAACACGATCAATGCATCCATTGTTGCTGGAGGTATCAAGGTTGCATTGATTACGACCGTTTCAGGTTTGATTGTAGCGATCATCTTACAGGTTTTCTACAATTATATTTTGTCGAAGATTGACAGCATCGTCTTGGACATGGAAGAAGCTTCCATGGACCTGGTAGACTTGTTGTACAAGCGTAAACTTCAAGGTAAATAATCTTAGCAATCATGGGAGATAAAGGACTACGTTTAGGCTTGTCCAGCCTCCGGATTGCGGTCATTGTAGCGGGCATTCTGCTCAGTTATTTGATCACATCCCGAAGTGGATCGGATGAGACGTTTGTAGAAGGTCAGGAGCGTTATGGAACGCTTTTGGATGGCCTGTTTTGCATTATTTACTTCATTGGCATTGCATGTGCTGCGGCAGCGTTGTCATTTGGCTTGTTTTTCTTCGTGAAGAATGTCGTAGAAAACGGCATTAAGGATAAGATAGGAACCATTTCAGGAGTTGCGGGCTTCTTATTCGTGGGATTGTTGAGCTTCTATGTCTTGGCTGATGACACGGTATTGCGCGCTTATGAAGCCAGCGGAATCAAGGTCACTGCAGGAGAAAGCATGTTTGCTGGAGGCGGGTTATACTTTGTCTATCTCTTGGGAGGACTTTCAGTTCTGACCATCGTAGCTGCAGAAATTCGCAGCGCTCTGAAATAACAGGACAATGGCTCGCCGAGAATTAACAGAAATCAACGCAGGCTCGATGGCGGACATCGCGTTCCTCCTTCTGATTTTTTGGTTGGTCACTACCACCATTGAGTCGGATGAAGGGATTAAGCGCCAGCTTCCGCCACCGGTTCCGCCAGACATTGATGTGCCTCAGGCCAAAGAGCAGAATGTTTTTAACGTCAAGGTGAATTTTCTTGACCTATTGCTCGTAGAAGGAGAGCCTTTGGATATCGAAGACTTGAAAGACAAAGCGAAAGAATTCTTAATCGCAACGGGAGATGGTGTTATGTCACATCCTGTTGGTCGAGAAGTGGTGGGGCGCAACCGGGATGTTGTGCTGATTACGGGATCGAATGGAAAGACCAATGCAGCATTTCCTGAACGTGTATGGGTTCGGAAATCTGATGTGCGCCAACGCATTGCGGAGTATGAAATGTTTGTCTCCACGGCTACGGAAGAAAACCGTCGTAAGAATTACACGAAGGTTCTTCAGAAGTGGCGGGAGAAGTTGAGGACGATTACGCTTTTAGGGGGTGATTACAAAGAGCTTCCATCGTCTGCATTGATCTCCATGCAAAACGACAACAACACCACTTACAACACCTATCTGCAGGTTCAGAACGAACTACAATCTGCAGTGAATGAGTTGCGGGATGAGTTGGCAGTTGCGAAATTCGGAAGGACTTACAAAGAGTTGGAAGACTTGTACGACCGGAATGCAGACGACAAGGAGTTGCTGAGTAAAATTGTTGCAGTTCGTTCGGTCTATCCTCAACGGATATCTGAGGCAGAACCGCGCGAAGGATCAACCTACTACTGATATGAGCAAGTTTAGGAAAGGATCGAAAAGGGGCATGGCCACCATCTCGACGGCGTCACTTCCTGACATCGTATTTATGTTGTTGTTTTTTTTCATGGTAGCAACGGTTCTGAGAACTGAAGACGAGAAGGTTCGTTTGATTCGTCCTGAAGCTTCAGAGCTTTATAAAATTGAAAAAAAGCACTTGATCCGTTACGTGAACATCGGGATTCCGATGGACAAGCGTTATGGAACGGAACCTGTGATGCAATTGAACGATGCGTTCTCCTCGCCTGAAATGATTCAGGATTGGGTCATCTCTGAGAGAACGACTCTCTCAGAATCGGAGCAAAGTAAGATGTGGGTGTCGTTGAAGGTTGACCAAGACACCAAAATGGGCATTGTTACTGATGTCAAACAAGAATTGCGCAAGGCATCTGCCTTGAAAGTATTGTACTCGGCTTCTAGTCGAGAGCGAACGGGAACAATCGAAGAGTAAAAGTTCTCGATTTGTCTAAAGAACCTCAAGGCTTCGGCGTTGGGGTTTTTTTATGACGCAATCTTGCATCCTTGTTGGTCTTCCCCTTTCAGGCGAAGTCTTTATGTTGAATGAAGAGAGTGCTGCCAATTCTGTATTTTGTCAGCAAGGACATCGCTCAGCTTGAAGTAGCTCTCGACACTCCATCCAGCTACGTGAGGACTCAATACTACGCGCTCATCGGCAAGCAATCGATCCAATTCTGATGAGCGTGAGATCAACCCTTCTAAACTTCGGCGTTCAAATTCCAAAACATCCAGCGCGGCGCCGTGAATCACTTGAGCATCGAGGGCGTCCAATAAGTGGGCTGTATTGACAATGCCGCCTCGAGCGGTATTAATGAGCGAAATCGGACGCTTGAAAGCACGCAGCCAATGGTGTTGCACCAGTTGGTCGGTTTCTTTGTTAAACGGAAGGTGAAGGCTCACCACATCGGCCTGTTCAAAGACCTGGTCCATGGTCCATTCGAGAACGCCCTCTTCGCCGTGGTACCCGCGGACGTATTTGTCGTAGGCGACAACACGACAGTCCATGCCGCGTAATTTCCGGGCAAAGCTTCGTCCCATGTGGCCGAAGCCTATGATTGCGACCGTTTTTCCTTTGAGCTCCATTCCACGGTGCGCTTCACGCTCCCATTGGTTGTTGCGAACACTTACATCGGCAATGCGCAACTTATGAAAGAGCATGAGGAGCTGTCCCAATGCGTGTTCGCCAACGGCATCGGCGTTCCCTTCAGGGGAATTGAACACCTCGATGCCTTGAGAGCTCGCGTAGTCTATGGCAATGTTCTCAAGTCCCGCTCCGCTGCGTGCAACGAATTGTAGGGCGGGCATAGACTGGAAGAGAGCTTGGTCGAGTTGAAGTCGGGCTCGAATGACGACTCCCGAATGCGCTTTAAGCGCACCGTCAAGGATTTCTTGGCGTCCGAGTTCCTCCATCTGATCGCAAGTCCACCCGGCTTTTTCCAAACGTTCCTGAAGTACGGGGTGAACGGCATCCAAGAAGGCAACGCGTCCTTTCATAGTTCGGTCAGATCATGCCAACAATTAGCGTCCCTACGGCGAAGTAGATCATCAATCCAATGATGTCGTTGACGGTGGTAATAAACGGACCTGTAGCCAATGCGGGGTCGATACGGTAACGATTGAGCATTAACGGAACGAAGGTGCCAAACAAGGCCGCAAAAATGATGACGCAGATCAGTGAAATGCTCACAGTGACGCTCAGGGCAGTTCCGAATCCTAAAAGGAGGCTAGCGCCTAAAATCAACAATCCGCAAATGAGCCCGTTGATGATGCCTACTCCCAACTCTTTGTATAGCCTAGAAAACATATCCTGAGTTCCTATGTTGCTGGAGGCCAGTCCCTGCACGACAATTGCTGCAGATTGGACACCAACATTTCCTCCCATCGCTGCAATGAGCGGAATGAATAAGGCCATTTCGGCATTCTTCTGAATATCAAATGCACCAATCACATAAGCTCCTCCAATTCCGCCTACCATTCCAATCAGGAGCCAAGGCAATCGGGCGCGTGTGAGAGCCAAGACACTATCGCGAGATTCTACGTCTTCGGAGATGCCACTTGCAAGCTGGTAATCACGTTCGGCATCTTCAAGCATTAAATCAACGGCGTCGTCAATGGTGATTCGACCGACCAACTCATGTTCGTGGTTCACAACCGGAAGAGCTACCAAATCATATCGTTCCATCAACTTGGTGGCTTTCTCCGATGATTCGAGATCTCCGATGGTAATGATGTCCTCCGTTTCCTGAATCTCTTGGATTTTCGTGCGCGTACTCTCAGCGCTGAGAAGCAAATGCTTCAGACTCAACCTTCCAGTCAATTTACCGATAGGGTCGACGACATACACCGTATACACTTGTTCCAATTCCTCTGCTTGCCGTCGAATTTCACGAATCGCACGATTCACGGTCCATTCGGCTTGGACTTTCACCAATTCCTTGGCCATCATCGCTCCAGCCGTGCCCTCCTCATAATTCAATAAGTCTAGGATGTCCGAAGCTTGCTCATTATCGTCCAGCATCTGGATGATCTCTTCAGCTTTGGATTCTGGCAATTCGGACATGACATCAGCGGCATCATCCGAGTCCAAGTTTTCGAGAACTTCTTCTGCGATTTCTCCAGCGGTCATGCCGCTTAAAAGCTCAGAACGCTTCTCTTCATCTAGCTCAATCAGTACATCGGCCTTCAGATCGTTTTCTAAAAGACGGTAGAGATAATTGGCATCATCGATGCGCAAATTCTCCAAGACTTCGGCAATGTCCGCGGCACGCAATTCTCCCAGCTGGGAGATCAGGTCGCGGTCGCGGCCTGCTTCAATCTGCTCGTGCAGTATTTGAAAAAATTGTTTGTCTAAATGCAGCATGACCAAAGGGATTGAGC
>JAPKAW010000145.1 GCA_028825055.1 Flavobacteriales bacterium
AAAAGAGCATTCAAAACATGGGAGGAACCATGCGTCTTGGCTCTTACCCCTGCTCCCTAACCCCCGATTCAAACGTGATGAAGGCCTATGGGAGAGCGACGATCGAAGAACGCCATCGACACCGTTATGAATTAAACAACTCCTATTTGGAGCAATTTGAAGCGAACGGTTTGCGCGCTACGGGAACCAATCCTGAATCCGGCTTGGTTGAAGTGGTCGAAATCTCAAGCCACCCCTGGTTCGTCGCTTCGCAATTCCATCCTGAATATTCGAGCACCGTTGAATCTCCCCACCCGCTTTTTGTTGCCTTCTTAAGCGCTGCACTCAAGAAACAACAATCTCCGAATAAGGCTACGGCTGAGAAAACAGAGAAAGCAGAGAAGTCTGAATAAAGGTGAATCGTCCGCGTCAGTGAAGTGAAGTGAAGTGAAAGGTTCATTGAGCACCCTCCAAATTGGGCTCATCACTCATTCGAGCCTGCTTTACAAATAGCAGCCCAAGAAAAACCCAAGCAACGACTCCTTGCTGGAGCTCAAGGATGCTCTCAAAAAATCCATGGGATATGACAATGGCTGCAAAAACAGCCAAGTTCCAGGACTTTCGCTTCCATGACTCCCGGACCAAGCCTCCCCACCAAAGGAGCAAAATCAGCCCCCCAAACCACCCTAAGGTAACCAATGCTTGCACGTATGCACTGTGAGGATTCATGCGTTTAAGCAACGCGTATTCAGAGCCTTGAGTTTCATAAACACGCACCAATTCTTGAACAACGTCACCGGTCCCCACTCCGCCAGGGTGTTTCATCAGCAGAGTCCAAGATGCTCGCCACGCTTGCATCCGTCCGGCACTTGAGCCCACTTTACGTTTCTTAGAAATATCGCCGGTTTCTGTCATTAAAATAGTATGCTCCGCCCCCCCGTGTTCAGGCTCCACATCCCTCGTAACCTCAGCGGAATGTTCAGTAGCATACCCCATGAACTCACGCATTCTTCCTTGGTCACCCCAGATTGCACCTAGGCAAAGCATGCCTGCAGCAAGCACAACAAATCCATCCCAACGAGCGCTTCGGATTTTACTTTTCACAAGCATAACCACAAGCACCAATACAGCCACAAGCCACCCTGCCTTAGAAGCCAACAAGCCCACAAACAATGCCGTCAATAGCAAAAATGGTATACGAAGCCTGCTCTTTGAAGGCATCAAAAACATACCCAAAGTGAGATACGCTGCGATGTAGCTCGGATGAAAAGGTCCTGCGAGCCCATCATATCTCCAAAGCGCAGGATCCGAATGAACCCCCGCTTGCATGAATCTCCAAAGCATATAGACCGCAAGCCCCACTAAGAAGGCTTGAATTGCACGTGACACCCATTTTTCATTCGGACTCCATCGGAGTTGCAAAAAAAATAGAGCAGGCAGAATTACCAAGGTGGATTTCACCTCCAAAGCAAACCAACCGACCTGGATTTGATCAGTCCACAGCATGCCCAAAGCCAATCCAATGAAGTAAAGTACGGGACCGATTGAACTCCAATTCAACTCCTGCTTTCGACCGCATCTTTGAGATGGCATCTGAATGCCCCATCCCAAGAGAGCCATGAGCCCCCATACTATCAATGAAATTACACTCAATCTCGGATGAAGAGGCAGTACAAAGGCCGTGAGTGCAGGCATCCAAGACCAACCTTGCTCCCAACCTCTTCTTATTGTATCAGCAACCCTCATCGCGTCAACTTTCTAGCATGTCTCCCAGGAGCCCTCTTTAAAATTAAAAATCGAAAGATTCCCTCCCAGTAGCCCAACCCATAACAGCAATGCACAACCAAATAAGCGCGAAGTATTCCGGTGATATCCCGCGCTTGAGATGACGCTGAAATGGCCGAGCCTGTTCCAACAACCAACCACAATGACGCACCACTCAGCAACAACGACTCCCCCATCCCCTTCCAAGCTTCACTCCAAACACCCAAAAGGTCTAACACCCAAAAAGCTGCAGACAAAGTCATAGCTGCCAAAAACAGCGCCGGGATTGTTTGTCTCCACGTCGTGATCGCCTTGTGCTTCTGATTGACCTTGACTTTCCAATAGCCGTATTGACGGTACTGCCTGAAGAGTTGGGTGAATGAACTTCGAACATGATAGGAACTTTGAATGCGCGGATCAAACCAGATGCGCCAACCGGACTTGAGCATCCGATAATTCAACTCGTCATCCTGATTCCGATCCAACGCTTCATCAAACCAACCAATTTCATCTAGCGCCTCTTTACGGTATGCCCCGAAGGCAACGGTATCAACATGTGCGGCTGTGCCACCCGTACGAAAACGGGCATCACCAACACCGAATGGAGTGCTCAAAGCGGCTCCGATTCTTTTAGACTGCTCAGACCCGTGAACCTGTTTGACAACACCTCCTACACACCCCGACTCCGGATGTGCTTTTAAGGCTTCGACATTGCGCATGATCCAGTCATTGGACACTTCAGCATGGGCGCCAAGAATAATGATGATTTCACCAAAAGCCGACTCAATCCCCAAGTTCATGGCCACAGGTGTGGTTCGTTTGGGATTGTCAATCCACCGAAATCTTTCGTCATCACGTGACCATCGATTCAGAATATCCCGCGTTCCGTCATCACTTCCTCCATCGACAACAATTACCTCAAAAGGCTCATGCAGATCCACTTGCGACTGCAAACTTGACAGCGTATCATCAATGTATTTAGACTCATTCAAACAGGGTATGACGACTGAAATCATGCGTCTAAATCTTGAAGGTTCGGGTCCAACCGCCTCAGCTGGTGGATATGATGTCGAATGTGGGCTGCCATGACAGCGAATGTATCATAGAGCGATATGTATCCCGCCTGAGGATGCCGAAACAGTTGTACGGTCCACCATGCTTCAAGTGCCATTTCCTCGCGCATCAT
This sequence comes from Flavobacteriales bacterium, assembly GCA_028825055.1. Taxonomy (GTDB): domain Bacteria; phylum Bacteroidota; class Bacteroidia; order Flavobacteriales_D; family Sanyastnellaceae; genus UA16. The sequence continues at coordinate 2,930 of JAPKAW010000145.1, forward strand.
CTGAAAACCAGATGCTCTTGAATCATTCCAATACGCAATCAAGGCTTCATCTGATGAAGCCGTTTCGGCGATTCCCACCGGAGACAAAAGCCCACCCGTTGGATCGTTCCAACGAGTGTCCGATTTCAAATCGCGCACCAACTTCACACCCCTTCCATCAGACTCTAAGTCGATAGCCGGCAAAGACTCGGGTGCAGCCTGGCTCTTTTTCTGCATGTACGCAAACAAACTCGACTCCGATGCAATCAGATGTTTGAGCACCTCCATTTTATTCCAACTACCATCCAAAACTGGCTGATGATTATCTAAAAGGCCACGGTAGACAATCTCAAACTCAAGCGCAGCTGTGGAAACCAACTGAATCATTTGATCCCACGAATGCCACGGACGAACCATTCCGATATGCGGAATATTGTCCTCGAGATAACCTTCTCCAACTATTTGAAAACCAATAGATTCGTAAAATCCAATTAGGTACTGCTGTGCCGAAATCTGAACCGCATATTGAGGCCACAGACGCTGACAAGCGCGCACAGAACGCTCCATTAATTCTTGTCCCAAACCGGTTCCACGCTGGGTGTCTTTGCATGCCACACGACCAATGCTCGGCACATCGTACGAAATGCCCGGCGGCAACAATCGGACAACAGCCTCAGCTGCTTCACCCCGTTCTGCATCTGAACGCTCCGCCCAAAGATGGACGGCGTCCAAGTCTTTGCCGTCCAAATCCGCGTAGACACAATCTTGTTCAACGACAAACACATCCAAACGCAGTCGAATCATCGCATGCGCTTGATTTGGAGTCAATTGCTCCCAGGAAGTTTCAAACCATTTCACGGGGCAATTTACAATGTGTTTTGCGTGAGATGCCCTCTGTGAAGGTGTACTTTCGCGTCCATGTCACAGAGCAATGTTTTATCGGTCGAAAACTTGACCAAAAGGTTTGGAGAACGTTTGCTATTCGAAGACATCACGTTTGGACTTGGAGCAGGGCAAAAAACAGCTCTCGTCGCACGAAACGGAGCTGGAAAAAGTACGCTCATGAAGGCCATCTGCAACCTAAGTCCAGCGGACAGCGGCCGTGTAAGCTTTACTGCAGGAGTGCATTGGGCCTATTTGCATCAAGACCACGGGTTTGATCAGTCCTCCACCATTCTAGACACCCTGTTTGCAGGTGACAATCAAGCTGTGAAGGCAGTGCATAACTATGCTGCGGCTATCGAGAATGGCGCTACTGGAGATGCACTACAGACGGCGTATGACGCCATGGACCAATCAGGCGGTTGGGATTTTGAAGCGCGGGCTAAAGAGGTTCTTGGCAAGCTAAACTTGCACGATTTGAGTCGTCAGGTTGGCACGTTGAGCGGTGGAGAGCAACGTCGGATTGCTTTGGCAAAAGTTCTCATCGAAGAGCCGGATTTGCTTTTCCTTGACGAGCCCACCAACCACTTAGACTTGGATATGATTCACTGGCTTGAAAAGCACCTCGCGCAGGCCAAAATGACGTTGCTTATGGTGACACACGACCGGTATTTCCTTGAAAATGTGTGCGACAACATCATCGAATTGGACGATGGTGAATTGTACCGATACAAAGGGAATTTTAGCTATTTCTTAGAGAAAAAATCCGAACGCCATGACAACGCCTTGGCTGTTCGTGACAAGGCACGTCGCACATTTAAAAGAGAACTCGACTGGATGCGCTCTACTCCATCAGCGAGAACTGGCAAATCCAAGTCTCGCATCGATCGATTCTATGAAATCAAATCGAAAGCCAAGGTATCCTTGGAGAATGACCCATTTCACATTGCCTTGAATCCACACCGTCTCGGCGGCAAGATTATAGAACTCATCAAAGTCAGCCAATCCTTTGGTGACCGCGTTTTATTTGATGGGTTGACCCACCACTTTAAGCGGCAAGAACGGATAGGCATTGTTGGGGCCAACGGCTCGGGGAAATCATCTCTACTCGATTTGATTGTCCAAGCTGCAGAGCCCAAAACAGGCAAGGTAGTCGTTGGAGAAACCATCGTGTTTGGGCACTTCAGCCAGCATGGAGCTTCTTTCCCAGAGGGACTGCGTGTCATTGAAGCCGTGCGAGAGATTGCTGAATTCATGCCGTTGAAAGGAGGCCAGAAATTGACCGCCGCCCAGTTGTTAGAACGCTTCTTATTTCCGCGTTCCACGCACCATTTGCACATTTCGCTGCTGAGTGGAGGGGAAAAGAAACGATTGCATTTGCTGCAAGTCATTATGCGGAATCCCAACTTCCTCATTCTCGATGAGCCGACCAATGA
>JAPKAW010000146.1 GCA_028825055.1 Flavobacteriales bacterium
ATATGCAACAGAAGGAATCACGTAACCGAGTCCAACCTTGGACATGTGTTGCGCCACCTTGTCGTATGCATCACGAACGTCATTCGCTGAAAGCAAAATGAATTCGTTGGTTTCCTTTTCCGTTCCGCGCTGTTCGTCCATTGATGTCAACGCAATCTTGACTTTAAACCACTTGTCTGCGTCTTCAAAGCGAATGACTTCGGAGAGTACAGATTTGGTGATTTGAACAATTTCAAAAGGTCGAATGCCTTCTTGCTCGCAGATTTCAGTCATGCGCGTCTCCGCCTCGGTGTAGTTGTATGCGTCCAAGACAAACGATTCAGTAGCCTTGATTTCAGCACCATCGTTGTCGTGACGGACGTACTTGACCTTGCAAGTAAACCAATGTTTTGTCATGGCATAAAGGTACGTCCAGAGCGAGTGAACGATCATCTTGATCGGGGTGCTTTCCATGAACAAGCAATTCACAATGTGTGTCCCAAAAACGACTAGGAACTCAATTCAAAGGTGCCGATGCGCGTGCTATCTTGAGCCGGAAGATGATGAAAGACGAATACCGCCATAAAGGCTTGAGAAGGAAGTTGCTGGATGAATTGCGGTCATTGGGCATCGTCAATGAGGAGGTGCTCAGCGCCATTGATCGCGTGCCGAGGCATTTCTTCTTGTCTTCGGCATTTGAACAATTTGCTTACCAAAACAAGGCTTTTCAAATTGGAGCAGGTCAAACCATCAGCAAGCCACATACCGTGGCTCGGCAAACGGAATTGTTGGGACTCACACCAGGACAAAAGGTGCTAGAGATCGGCACAGGTAGTGGATTTCAATGTGCTGTGCTGTGTGCGATGGGATACAAGGTGTATTCCATAGAACGTCAGCGTTCACTTTACGACACAGCAGGACCGCTTTTGGCTTCAATGGGTTTCAAACCGCATCTTTTTTACGGGGATGGATACAAAGGCAAAAAGACGTTTGCTCCTTTTGATGGGATCATTGTTACGTGCGGTGCCCCTGAAGTTCCAGAAACGCTCCTTCAGCAATTGACCATTGGTGGGAAATTGATTATCCCAGTGGGTGAAGGTGATAAACAGCTGATGTATAGCTTCGAACGCATGAGCGAAAAGGAATTTACGCGCCAAAAACATGGTGAGTTTGCCTTTGTTCCTATGCTCACGAATCGAGCCCAAGGCTGAGGGAATTAGACCGTGAAAAAACCCTCGGTTGGCCCGAGACCCTGACGAATGAGTTCGGGTTCATTGCCTGTGCAATCAAGGACAGTTGAGGCGTGAATTTGTCCCATTCCACCATCAATAACCGCGTCGACTTGGCCCGAAAAACGTTCTGAAATTAGCTCGGGATCTGTGGTGTACTCGACAATGATGTCCTCATCGCGCACGGATGAAACAATCAAAGGGCGATTGATTTCCTTGAGTAAAGCGAGGGTCACGGGATGATTAGGAACGCGAATCCCAATGTCCTTTCGCTTTCCCATAAACCATTTAGGCACCATGCTACTGGCTGGCAAAATGAAGGTGTATGGCCCCGGAAGTGTTTTGCGCATCAGCTTGAAGAGCCAATTGTCCAAGGGTCTTGTGTAGGACGAGAGCTGGCTTAAATCGGCACACGCGATGCTAAAATGTGCCTTGTTCAAGGGGGTTTCTTTGAGCCGAGCTATTCGTTCGAGACCCTTAGCGGAGCCCAACTCACAGGCAAAACTGTAAACTGTATCTGTCGGAATGACCACCACGCCATCTTGCTTTAAGATTTTAGCGGCTTGGCGAATTTTCCGTTCATCCGGATTGTCCGGGTGAATTTTCAGGAGCATCAGCCCTTTGCTTTGGCGTGATCTGCCAAAAATTGCTGCAATCCTGAATCAGTCAATGGATGCTTCATCAAGCCCAGAATAGCACTCAATGGTCCGGTCATAATGTCCGCGCCGATTTCCGCGCATTCGATGACGTGCATGGAGTGGCGAACGCTGGCCGCTAGAATCTCCGTTCCGAAATCATAATTGTCATAAATCGCTCGAATCTTCTCGATGAGCTGAAGTCCATCAGAGCTGATGTCATCCAACCGACCGACGAATGGGCTTACATACGATGCGCCGGCTTTGGCCGCCAATAAGGCTTGACCAGGCGAGAAGATGAGCGTGCAATTCGTACGGATTCCATTGTCTGTAAACCAACGAATGGCTCGGATGCCGTCTACAATCGCAGGGACTTTAACGACAATGTTGGCATGCAATGCTGCCAACGCTTCGCCTTCCGCGATCATGCCTTCGAAATCTGTAGAGATGACTTCTGCGCTTACGTCGCCGTCAACGATTTCACAAATAGCAACATAGTGTGCTTTAACAGCGTCATCTCCGGTGATGCCTTCCTTCGCCATAAGCGAGGGGTTGGTGGTCACACCGTCTAAGATTCCGAGTTCTTGAGCTTGGCGAATCTGGTCGAGGTTCGCAGTGTCGATGAAAAATTTCATGCCGCGAAAGTAGGTCTTCCTTTGGTTTGCAGGACCCTGATTGATAGCCTATCTTGTTTACAGCACATGCGTTATGCCAAATTGGACAAAACAAGAGAAGGATGCGATGAGAGAACGGATGGTAAGCCGCATGGAAGAATTGCGTGCTCGGGTGTTGGAATATCGCGAGTTAACTAAGCCCATTCCGCCGGAAAATGCCATTGGCCGTGTGAGCAGGATGGATGCTATCAATAACCGCAGTGTCAATGAAGCGGCCTTGCGTCAAGTTGAAAAGCAGCTAACTGGATTGGATCGAGCCATGGGGCGGCTGAACGATGATCGCTTTGGTTTGTGTCATCGATGCGGTGAGGCGATTCCTTACGGTCGAATTCTGCTACTCCCGGGAGCGATTTCGTGTGTTCGATGCTCTGATTGAACACATTGTTAAAAAAAGTGACTTTTTGTTGGAAAGGTTGAATACGAAAGCGCCAATCCCTTCGTTTAGGTCGATGTGAACCATGAGGGATGCGGTATTTTTGCACTCCCAACGGGTTTGTCACCAAATCAATTCAGTGCGTTTGTTCGATTCCCAGCGTCCAATTTATATAGCGGTTTTTGCGATGTTATGTGCCACCGGCTGCATCGACTCTTGGGAGGGCCCCCCTCACTTTTTGCATGTTGCTTCCATGGAGGTGACCACCGAAGAGGATGAGGGGACGGATTCACATCGAATCGAGGAAGTATGGGTTTACACGGAAACTGATGTTTTGGGGGCGTTTCCTCTTCCAGCCGACATTCCTCTTTCACCTGAACAGCTGGGGTCAGAGGCCACCATTCAATTGCTTGCTGGTATTCGGGCAAATGCCGTTTCAGCTACCCGCCAGCCGTATCCGTTTTATGATGCTTTACCACTGTCTCTTTTGTTGGAGTATGGAGGTAGAGACACGCTGGACTTGACCGTGGGGTATACAGAACAAACTCAGGTAATCCTTGCAGAAGACTTTGAAAGTGCCAATCGATTTGAAATGGCCTCTACGAGCACAGCGGAAGTCGTGCGAACGGAAGAGGCAGAATGGGTTTTTGAAGGCGTTGGAAGTGGGTATGTTGAGCTTTCCGCAGATGTGCAAGTGCTCATTGCTTCTACCAATGAACAGCAATATGACCTATCCTCGTCAGGTCCTGTATGGCTTGAGATGAACTACCGCTGTTCGCAACAATTTGCCGTTGGATTGGCTGCTGCCAATGCGGTCAACTCCAGTCGGATTCCCATCTTGGTTTTAAATCCAACAGAAGGTGTTTGGAAGAAAATCTATTTGGATTTAGGTCCCGTCATCCGAACGACACCGGATGCTTCGCATTATGAAATTATCCTTGAGGCTTATTATGACAATTCGCAAGAAGTAACCACCATTGCAATTGATAATTTTAAATTGCTTCGTTACTGATGAATAAGCGCACCCTTTTAACAGCATACGTTGTTTCTGATTGGTTGACAGGGGCTGCTTCATGGACCGTTTTGTTTGCTTATCGCAAAGTGCGTTTGGAATCGGCTATTCAGACAACTCCGTGGGACGTGATTGTGGATTACAGGTACCAGCTAGGGCTTTTCGTCATTCCCTTATTCTGGATCTGTATTCATGCGATGGCAGGGATGTACCTCCGTCCATTGAAGAGGCACCGTATATTGGAAATTGGTCAAGTGACGTGGACTTCTTTATTGGGCGGGTTGGTGCTTTTCTTTGGTCTTTTGTTGGACGATGCCATCTCGAGCTATCAACAGTACTATGCGTCGTTTAGTGTCTTGATATTGAGCCATTTGTCGTTGACGATAATTGGCCGCTTGTGGATTACGACGCGGACGGTAAAACGCATCCATACAGGCCAGTGGAATTTCCCAACTTTGGTGATTGGGGGCAATGAGCGCGCTGTAAGAATGGTGGAAGAAATTCGTTCCCTTCGAAAGGATCCGGGTTATCGTTTTGAGGGCTTTATCCAGGTGAATGGGTCGGACACTCAATTGGTCGGAATGATGCCAAACCTTGGCAAAATTCAGGACATTGAACGGGTGATTGCATCGCATCAAATTGAAGAAGTGATCATCGCAATTGGTTCAAGTGATCATGAAGTGCTTGAGCAAATTCTAAATGCATTAGAAGGTCTGAATACAGAGATTAGAATCATCCCTGATATTTATGACATTTTGAGTGGATCCGTTCGCATGTCGAGTATTTATGGTGCGCCGTTGATTGAGATTGATCGACAAATCATTCCGCAATGGCAAGTTTCTATCAAACGCATGATGGATTGGACGGCGAGCATCATTGCATTGGTCTTGCTGTTCCCAGTCTTCCTGGTTATTGGGCTACTCGTGTCGACAACCTCTAAAGGCCCCGTTTTTTACTTGCAGGAGCGAATTGGAAGACATGGGACACCATTTCGGATCATCAAGTTCAGAACAATGTTTGTCGATGCTGAAATTTCAGGGCCTCAGTTGAGCCGAAATGACGACCCTAGAATAACGCCGGTAGGCCGGTTTTTACGCAAGTCCCGCCTAGACGAATTCCCTCAGTTTTTCAATGTCATTCGGGGTGATATGGCACTAGTTGGCCCTCGACCTGAACGCGCACATTTCATTGAGCAAATCATGGAACGCGCTCCACACTATAGGCATCTGCAGAAAGTACGTCCGGGCATTACCTCTTGGGGACAAGTGAAATATGGCTATGCTGAGAATGTTGATGAAATGGTTCAGCGCTTGCGGTTTGAT
>JAPKAW010000147.1 GCA_028825055.1 Flavobacteriales bacterium
CCCATGGCATTCAGGCCCTGCCGAATCGCGATTCCCATCCCGATTAAAACGAGAACACTTGGGATGTTCGTGCGCTTCGCAAGCAAATTTGCGAAGTAGCTAAGAATGATCACCAGTGAACCACCGATGACGAGTCCGTAGGCGTTGATGTCGGAAACTGTCATGAAAAGCTTTGCTCAAAAATAACGAATTCAGCTAAACTGTCCTGTTAGCAGTCGCCACACATCATTTCCCAAAGCATAGACCATGAGGGTGAGCAACAAGACGATGCCGACCATTTGGGCGCGTTCAAGAAATTTTTCAGGGGCGGGTTTCCCGGCGACCATTTCGTACAAAAGGAAGACGACATGCCCTCCGTCAAGCGCAGGAATGGGAAGTAAATTCATAAATGCCAGAATCAAAGAGAAAAAGGCGGTGTTGCGCCAGAAGATTTCCCAATCCCATCCGGCATCGAAAATACTTCCAAATGTGACCAAGCTGCCTACCTGTGAGGCTCCGGATTTGCTGAACAAAAAACGCATAGAGAGCACATATTCCTGCAAAGTGGTCGAAGCCAATGCGAATCCACTGATCAGTGATTCCCCTAAGCCGTAAGTCCGTTCCTGAAGTTGGAATTCACTCATATCCATTGCGTTAACGGATAAGAATCCGAGAGCGCCGAGGCTATCTGTTTGGCACGTGAGCTGGGACAATGTTCCATTCATGTGCTGGACCTCAACCTCAATGGATTCATTGGGGTGTGCTTGAAGAAAAGAGGTGACCTCCCCAAAAAACTTTCGAGGTTCTCCATTGAGTCCCAATATGCGATCTCCGGCCATCATGCCACCAATAGCAGCTCCTTTTCCGGGATCAAGAGTTTGTATGATACACGGTGTTCGCAAACCAAAAGGCCGTCGAATCGCGCTGTCAACGAGCAGTTGTCCTAAGTCGTTTTCAAAAGCGAGGATGACTTCTTGACCGTCGCGCTTGATGACCACTTCTCGGACAGGGTCGAAGAAAAGAGAGCGGCGAATTTGAGTAAATGTCTCAGGGACCTCACCATTGATCGCTAACACGTGATCACCGTCTTGGAAACCAACAGATTCCAGGCGGTCGTCCACTTCAAGACCATATGGAATACGGTCTGCGGGAAGGACTGTTTCGCCCCAGACCAGCAAAACCATGCTATAGATCGCAAAGCCTAAAATGAGGTTAACGATGATTCCTCCGAGCATGATAATAAGACGCTGCCACGCGGGTTTCGATCTGAATTCCCAAGGCTGGGGCTCAGCCGCTAGCTGCTCGGTGTCCATGGACTCATCAATCATACCGGCTATTTTGACGTATCCACCAAGTGGCAACCAGCCAATTCCCCACTCCGTTTCTCCAATTTGCTTTTTGAAAAGCGAGAAACCGGGATTCATGAAGAGGTAAAACTTCTCTACGCGTGTTTTAAAAAAACGGGCGGCCCAATAGTGTCCAAACTCATGTAAAACGACGAGAATCGATAGACTGAGAAGGAGTTGAGCTGCTTTGATGAGTGCGACCATGGTGCAAATTGAGCGCCAAAGGTAGTGCGCATTGCAAAGGCCAAAGGCATGTGATTCGTGAATATGCGTGAAAGGTTTCACGGAATGAAGCCGCAATGCTGGGGATGTAGTAATCTTGCAATTGGAATGGCAAAAACGCAACGCAAATCAACACCCGCCTCGACCGCTAAGCCCAAAACCGGTTCGAAAGGGAAGCAGGTCGTCAAGAAATATCCCCGCCAGCGCGCTTGGATGTGGCTTTTTGGATTGGCCCCATTGATTGGAATAGCGGGCTTGGTGGTGTTGGCGTCCTTCCGGGATTTACCGAACACAGAAACATTGGCCAATCCCAAAACCGAATTGGCAACGCGGGTTTATTCCGCTGATGGGCGTGTGATTGGGCGATATTATTCAGAAAATCGTGCAGACGCGCGTTTTGATGAACTTCCGAAAGTCCTGGTCGATGCTTTGATCAGCACAGAAGACGCGCGCTTCGAAAGCCACAGCGGGATTGATTTCATTGGACTGACTCGGGCAATCGTCTACCTCGGTCAACGCGGCGGAGGAAGTACGGTGACCCAACAATTGGCCAAGCAGTTGTTTACCGACCAATACGATCGGACATTTTGGTTGGAACGGGTGTTGCTGCAAAAACCCAAAGAATGGATTATTGCAGCGCGATTGGAACGGTTCTACACCAAGGGCGAGATTATCGCATTGTACTTGAATCGCTACGACTTCTTAAACCAAGCAGTGGGCATCAAGTCAGCGGCCAATATTTATTTTGATAAAAAGGTTGAAGAATTGGATTTGCATGAAGCGGCGATGTTGGTGGGGATGCTCAAAAACAGCTCGTTATACAACCCTTTGCGTCGCCCAGAATCTGTTCAGAACAGGCGAAATGTGGTGTTCAAGCAAATGGCGAGGTACGATTTGCTTACCGCAGTAGAGGTCGACTCCTTGAGGCAACTTCCTTTGGGATTGGATTACCAGCGTGTGAGTCACGATGCGGGAACAGCTCCTTATTTTCGTGAAATTCTGAGAGCGAAACTGAAGAAGTTATTGGGAAATAAGGACGCTTCTGGAGACTGGCTGATTCACCAATCTGACGGGTCACCGTATGACCTTTACCGCGATGGAATCCAGGTGCATACAACCATCGATAGCCGACTTCAAAAGGCAGCGGAAGAGGCGGTTCATGAGCATTTGGGCAATGAATTGCAGGCCACGCTAAACCGGGACTTGAGGTCAAGAAGCTCTTCTGAATGGCCATTTTATGAGGGCATTGAACGGGCTGATCGAGAGCGCATCATCAACTCAGCTATCAAGCAGAGTACGCGCTACTTAAGGTATGCCGGAAAGCAATGCCCTGAATGCGAACGCCCTGGTTTTTACATTGATAAAAGCACGGGCAATTTGGGAGATACATGGATTTGTGATGCGGAAAAAGGAGGGTGCAGTCACACGTGGCATCGACCGAGTAAAAAGGAAATTGATCAATCTTTTCGTGAACGTACCAAGATGAAGGTATTCACACATCAGGGGCCACGAGATACAACGCTGACTCCGTTGGATTCTATTCTGTACCACAAGAGCTTGCTCCACGCAGGGCTGATGTCCATAGAACCGAAAACAGGCCAAATCAAGGCGTGGGTTGGAGGCATCGACTACAGGTACTTTAAGTATGACAACGTGTCGCAATCCCGCCGACAAGTAGGGTCCATATTCAAGCCTTTTGTGTATGCGACCGCTCTGCGGCACGGAATGTCCCGTTGTTCGGAGTTGCCCAACCAGCGCATTTGTGTTGAAATGCCAGGGGACCAACCGGACTGGTGTCCAGATAATTCGGATTTTGAATACGGTGAGGTTGTGAATTTGGAATACGCGTTGGCCAACTCCATGAACACGATTTCAGCCAAGTTGATCAAAGACTTTGGTCCAGAGCGGGTGATTCAATTGGCGCATGCGCTGGGAATAGAAAGCGAAATTCCGGCGGTTCCATCCATTGCGTTGGGTTCCGCACAACTCACACTCAAAGAAATCACTGTCGCCAATGCGGCCTTGGTCAACGGCGGGGTGCACATAGCCCCTACCATCATTGCTAGGATTGAGGACAAGTACGGAAATGTTATTTGGACACCGGAACCTGAAATTCGCCAAGGGCTGGACAAACGCACGGCCTATACGGTTGTGGACATGATGAAGGGTGTCGTGGACGGGGCTTATAACGCCGAAACAGGAAACCGCAAGGGGACAGGCATCCGTTTGCGTATGGATTTGGAACGTCGGAAATACGATGGGATTAAAGTGCCGATGGCCGGAAAAACAGGGACCACGCAAAACCACACAGACGGATGGTTCCTGGGGATGACCCCAGAATTGGTCACGGGGGTCTGGGTCGGTGCGCTGGATCCAACGGTTCGATTTAGTACAATTGCAAACGGACAAGGAGCCAATACGGCCTTGCCTATCTATGGATATTACATGAAGTCAGCGTATGCCAACACGGCCCTTAACTTGAGCACGGCAGACTTTGATCGTCCAGAAGGAATGGGCCGGGATTCATTGGATTGCCGACAACTCAAGGAGCTTCAACAAGCCACTTTTGGAGGAGCTGGATTCGATGATGAGGATTTGTTTGAATAATCAGAACACAACGCCATGGCGATTTCAAAACGAGTAAAAGACGTAACAGCGGCATGTGCTGGCGTGGAAAGCGGAATGACCCTCATGTTGGGGGGATTTGGCCTTTGCGGAATTCCTGAATGCAGTATTGCGGAATTGGTCCGGCTTGGAATTCAGGATGTGACGTGCATCTCCAACAATGCAGGAGTGGATGATTTTGGCCTCGGCTTATTGCTGCAGCAACGCCAAATACGCAAGATGATTTCCTCTTATGTGGGGGAAAACGATGAGTTTGAACGCCAAATGCTCAGCGGCGAATTGGAGGTAGATTTGATTCCCCAAGGCTCTTTAGCGGAACGGTGCCGTGCTGGCGGTGCGGGAATTCCAGCCTTCTACACACCTGCTGGATATGGAACGGAGGTTGCGGCTGGAAAAGAAGTGCGGGAATTCAATGGCAAGCCACATATTTTGGAATCTGCGCTGACCGCAGATTTTGCATTTGTCAAAGCGTGGAAAGGGGACGCTTCAGGCAACTTGATTTTCAAAGCCACAGCGAGAAACTTCAATCCGATGATGGCCATGGCAGGAAAAATCACAGTAGCTGAAGTTGAGGAGCTTGTTCCTGAGGGGTCACTTGATCCCAATTCCATTCATACGCCTGGGATTTTTGTGCAACGCATTTTTCAAGGCTCAGGCTACGAAAAACGCATCGAACAGCGGACTGTTCAATCACGATAAACGACTTAAATCAACACTCCATGTTGGACAAAAATGGCATTGCACAGCGCATCGCGCAGGAAGTTAGAAACGGCTGGTACGTGAATTTGGGCATTGGAATTCCCACGTTGGTGGCCAACTACATCCCTTCGGGAATGGAAGTGGAATTTCAATCGGAGAATGGCATCTTGGGCATGGGCCCTTTTCCGATGGAGGGAGATGAAGATGCTGATTTGATCAATGCGGGCAAGCAGACCATTACGGCGATGCCCGGAGCGGCCTATTTCGATAGCGCAACATCGTTCGCCATGATCCG
>JAPKAW010000148.1 GCA_028825055.1 Flavobacteriales bacterium
CCCGATGGGGAACGGAACGAGGTTGGCGAACGCATTGCAGCGCCTTTTAATCCAACCTACTTGGGTGCCTTCCAGACAATCAAGCCTCCCAAAATCGCGAAGAGCACATTGGGCAACCACGCCGCCATCAACAACCACTGATCCGTAGACACTATGGCATCAGCCGGCAGGATCATGGAAGCAGCGTATACCGTGATGATTTTGGATGTGAATACAAAGAAGAAACCGATCACGACCGCGAGGAACAAATGGTACCCCATACCCCCTCTCAACTTTCTGGATGCAATCCCTACACCGATCAAGGTCAACACATAAATCGAAAAAGGGCTCGAAGTTCTCGCGTGCTTTTCCAACTTCAGTAGGTTGACGGGCGCACCCCTTTGCGCTTCGCGTTCAATGTGCCCGCTCAATTCTGGTGTGGACATCGTCGACACCAAAGCGGAACGCTGTCCAAAGTCACTGATGCGCATACTCAGCGTCGTATCCAACCGCGTCAAATAGTTCAATCGCTCCTTGCCATCCGGTTCTATATCCCGAATACGCGCATTGATGAGGCGCCATGTGCTGTCTTCAGTATTCCACGTAGCCTTGGCCGCAAGAATCCGTTGTTCCAGACGACCGCTCTCCGACCAACGCTCCAATTGAAAGCGATAACCAGTATTGCGATCGACTGTAATGCTGCGGAAGTAAACCACCGTACCAGGGGAAATTTCCCGGTACATGTGCTGATCAGAAATATGAAAATTGACGTGCACATGCTGCACTTCAAAATCCACTTTCCGTTCATTGGCTTTTGGAAGAATGATGTGAGAAATCACCAATGACATCACGACCAAGACCGTCGCCGAGATAAAATAAGGGCGCATAAACCGTCCAAAACTCATTCCTGAACTCAACATGGCGACAATCTCCGTCTGCTGCGCCAACCGACTTGTAAACCAAATAATGGTCAAGAACACGATGAAGCCGCTCAGCAAATTGCCAAAGTGAAAGCAAAAACTCAAGTAATACAGTAAGGTTCCTCCCAAAGGCGCCTCGTTGGCCAACAACCGACCCACATTTTCCATCAAATCAAATACAACCGCGATCACACAAAAAATCCCCACCATGAAAAAAAACGTGGTCAGGAATTTTTGGATGATGTAGCGATCCAATCGTGGCAAACGGAATGGTTTCATGCAGTGGGGTTCATAGCCTCTGATTCAATTTCGGAATAACCTCATCCTTCCACGTGGAAAAATCTCCCGCCACGATGTGCTGTCTTGCCTGGCGGACAAGCTCCAAATAAAAGGCCAAATTATGAATACTGCAGATAGTCAACCCCAAATACTCACTGGCCTTTAGCAAGTGCCTCACATAGGCTTTTGAGTAATACGTGTCCACATCAGCGGTTCCATTGGCATCCAGAACGCTGTGGTCATTGGACCATTTCTCGTTCTTCATGTTCATGGTTCCTTCCCACGTGAAAAGCAACCCATGACGGGCATTGCGCGTTGGCATGACACAGTCAAACATATCCACTCCCAAGGCCATGTTTTCTAGCAAATTGGCAGGTGTCCCCACTCCCATCAAGTATCGGGGCTTATCCTTTGGAAGGATATCGCAGACCAACTCGGTCATAGCGTACATGTCTTCATGAGGCTCTCCAACGCTCAAACCTCCAATGGCATTTCCTTCAGCTCCACGATTGGCTACCTCATGCGCCGCTTGTGATCGCAAATCTTTAAACGTCGACCCCTGTACAATTGGAAAGAGAGCCTGATGGTGACCGTACATAGGTTCAGTGGCCTGCAGTTGATTGATGCAACGGTCCAACCAACGATGGGTTAGCTCCATGGATTCACGGGCATACTTGTATTCACTTGGATACGGTGGACATTCATCAAAGGCCATGATGATATCGGCTCCAATGCTCCGTTGAATGTCCATGGAGTTTTCCGGACTGAACAAATGCTTACTCCCATCTATGTGGCTTCGAAAAGTGGCTCCCTCCTCAGTGATTTTTCGACGGTCAGCCAAACTGAACACCTGGTAGCCTCCACTGTCTGTTAAGATGGGACCGTCCCAATGCATAAACCGATGCAAACCACCCGCAGCCTCGAGAACAGACGTGCCTGGCCGGAGATACAAGTGGTAGGTATTGCCCAATATAATTTGGGCTTTGATTTGTTCTTTCAGGTCACGCTGCGGAACCGCCTTTACACTTCCGACCGTACCTACAGGCATAAAAATCGGCGTTTCTATTTCACCGTGGTCGGTGGTTACGCGGCCTGCGCGTGCACTTGAGCCCGGATCTTGGGCTTCGATATCAAACGTAAGCGGTGGCATGGGAATCAAGAATGGGTTTGCAAATGTAACTTCGGAGCATGGTAGGAACCTTCTACAATGCGGTAGCAGTTGGTCTGGGAGCAACATTGGGGTGTGCTTTGGGCTCAAAAATCCCCGTTGGGCTCAAAAACTCAGCTTTTACGACGCTGGGTTTATTCACTTTGGGAATTGGCATCATCATGTGTGGGGACATGAACGAACCCTTTGGCGTTTTTCTTGCGCTGATTGGAGGTGGACTTTTAGGGCATGCTATGGACTGGGACCAATGGGTGCAAAAACGAACTCAACGACTCGGCGCTGGAACAGGGAGTGCGCTGACCCAATCCGTGTTGCTCTTTTGTGCCGGGGCCATGACACTCATCGGATGCATGAACGATGGCCTCCATGGAGACCCAACCATTCTTCTGATCAAAGGGACCATGGACTTTGTGAGCGCTGCATTTCTGGCCGCTGCATTGGGCCGTGGAGTGTTGCTCGCCGCTCCAGTCGTTTTAATCATTCAAGGAGGACTGACGTGGATGTTCGAAGGCATAGGCTCTAGCTGGTCTGACGAACTTATCCAGGATTACACGGGCTTGGGGGGAATCTTACTTTTAGCCCTTGGATTGGACTTGTTGGGCATTCGGTCCTTTAAATTATTGAATCTCATTCCTGCATTTTTGCTCTTGCCATTCACCAAAGCTGCAGCGGCATGGCTGCAGGCCTTTTGGCCTCAATTTCTCTCTTAAAAAATGACAAAGTCTAGCCATTTAAATTCTCAGTTTACAGCACCATCTCGGAGGGCACGAACCTTTTTGGCCCTGCTCATTCTGGGACTATTAGGGTGGGGAGGCTGGGAGTTCCAACGCCGTTTGGATGGCCAATGGACAGGCCCCGGCGACTGGTGGGGAGTTCGTGCAACAAAGAGTCACTACAGCGACGATGTTGCACAATATGCCGAAGAGTTTGACTTGCCTTACGCCTACCTCATGGCACTCATCCAGTTGGAGTCAGGTGGCAGAAAGCCCGCAGGAAAGCGATTCGAGCCACATGTATTCGAGCAATTAAAAGCAGTGCGAGACGGCACACGACCTGCCTATGAAAATGTCACAGCATTGCATTTAGCCGACGCCAATGATGATGCTTTGAAGAACTTGGCTACCTCTTGGGGACCGTTTCAGTTGATGGGATACAAATGCATCTTGCTCGAAGTCCAAATTCGAGACATTCGAGGGAATGAAGCCATCCGATTTGGCACGAATTGGATCAACCAGACCTATGGCGTTCAACTTAGAAGAGAGGCCTATCAAGATGCCTTTCATCTTCACAACACAGGGAGGCCCTTTCCCAAATCAGGAAAACCGCAGACATACCATCCCGACTATGTCGCCCGCGGAATCCATCTTATGGATCATTACTCCTTGGAGGAATTAACGGAGTCATTGGATTTAACGATTCCTTCGTAACCTTGATTGCATTGTCACGCCATGCCAGCCAATAAATACGCCCTCATTCGTTACCGGACCATCGATCGATGCCTCACCAATCGGTCGAACGTTTACCCGAGTAAAGAAGACTTGCGTTTGGCCTGTGAGGAGGCCCTCTATGGCAGCGCGGGAGACCGCATTAGCGTCTCAACCCTTGAAAAGGACCTCAATGCCATGCGCAATGATGGTGCACTTGGGTATCACGCACCAATCGTTTATCACCGTGACCAACGCGGCTATTACTATGAGGAGGAAGGGTATTCGATTGAAAACCTGCAGCTCAATGATGAAGAGCTCGACGCCATTCGGTTTGCCGCCAAGACGCTCGTGCAGTTTCGAAATGTCCCCATCTTTTCCCAGTTCGATCAAGCGATCAGTAAAATTGACGATCGTCTTAGGCTTGCACCCGATTTGGACACACACACTTTGGATGCTGTCGTTCAATTTGAATCAGCCCCCTCAACGCGCGGTTCTGAGCACCTCATCCCCATTTTGCAAAGCATTCGCAAGCTTAAGCGCGTGATCATTTCCCATCGGAAGTTCATCTCTACCGATGCAACCGCATACTGTATTGACCCTTATCTCCTGCGGGAGTACCGCAACCGTTGGTACGTCATTGCCTGGAATGAAGACAAAGGCCAATTCAGAACATATGGTTTGGATCGCATTGAAACGATTGAACTCTCCGACGAGAGTTTTGACCAGCAATCCAATTTCAATGCCGACGAATTTTTCGTTCACAGTTTCGGCATTTCTAAAATTAGCGAGCACCCGCGTCACATTCGAGTCCGGTGCGGCCGATTGCAATACGAGTATCTCGCTAGTCAACCGGTGCATAGCAGTCAGGAGCTCATTCAAATTGATGAGGACCTGTTCGAATTAAAACTGCATGTGTTCCTCACTTTTGAATTGGTGCAGTTTCTAATGGGGCTGGGACCTGCCGTCGAGATAATCGAACCCGCAGAGCTAAAAGATTTAATCACAACTCAGCTTGAAAAAACGCTGAAACAGTATCAATAGACCTCCTTTTTTCGCACCGTAAATCCATTACGGTGTGCCTTCATTGATTTGTCATGTCAACAAATTCAAAAGAAGGAACCACATGTCTATCCCACTGAACCCTGCAGCTTTTCAAGAGCATTCTAGCATCACTACAATGGCAGAAGCTCAACGTTGGATTGATGGCTTCCCTCGTCCCGACTGCTTCAACGCACATGCTTGGTCTACAACGAAAAGACTCGCTATGTTGGTTTGGAGATGTCATCTGGAAAATCGCCATTTCAACCGCACGTTGAATTTCCTTCACCCCTCTTTTTACGACATGATTCAGACGCC
>JAPKAW010000149.1 GCA_028825055.1 Flavobacteriales bacterium
CTACAAACATTGAAATATGCCCAAGGAGATGCCCCACGTGCTCTGATTCTAGCACCAACCAAAGAATTGGTTTTACAAATCCATCATGAGGCCATGCAATTTGCGGCGTATACCGATTTGAGAAGCATCCCATTGTATGGCGGTATTGGATATAAATCGCAATTGAATGCGGTTAAGACCGGCGTGGACCTCCTCATTGCGACTCCAGGAAGGTTTCTTGAGATTTATCAAAAGGGCGGATTCGATCCAAAAAAGGTAAAGCACCTTGTTCTTGATGAAGCCGATCGCATGATGGACATGGGCTTCATGCCTCAATTGCGTCAAATTCAGGGAATCATTCCTTCCAAAAGGCAGAACGTTTTATTCTCTGCAACATTTCCTCATCGTGTTGAACGGCTTGCTGACGAATTTCTACTTTGGCCAACACGAATCGAAGTTTCTCCAGAATCAACCCCTGTCGAAACGGTCAAGCAATACACATTAGAACTGCCCAATCAGCGCACTAAACTCGAATACATTGAGTGGCTTATCAAGACACGACTGATGGATAAGAGGCTCTTGATTTTTGCCCGCAGAAAAGAAGATGCCGAGAGTGTTTCCCGCTACCTCCAAAGGTCCTTCCCTTTCGAAGTCCGCTCCATCCATAGCAATAAAGGACAAAACGCACGCATCAATGCCATGGACGACTTTCGTTCAGGCAGTGTCCAGGTATTGGTTTCTACTGACATTGCCAGTCGAGGGATCGATGTTCCCGAAACAGAGATGGTGATCAATTTCTCTGTTCCGAATGACCCGTTAGATTACGTTCATCGGATTGGAAGAACAGGCCGGGCATTCAGATCGGGTGAAGCCATCACGCTACAAGATCCTTCTGAACGGTATGCACTCGAACGCATCGAATCATTGATTGGCGAATCTGTGGAGACACTGGAGGTTCCTGAGCATTTAGTTATGCATGAAACACCCCGGAATGAAAAACAGCTGCAAGCCCGAGCGATTGATCGTGAAATGAAAAAACGAGACCCCTTGTACCAAGGAGCATTTCACGAACGTAAGAAAAAGTCGAAAAAAGAGCTTTCGAAGAAAAAATCAACTGGGAAGAGGCGATAACGACGGCTCTTTCATAGCTGACCATGGTTTCACGCCATTCTCGTCTAAGATATACCCTTCTTCAAAACACATGATAGCCAACCTTCCATCTGGAAGCACTTCCACATGTGTGTGGTAGTTAAAATCAAAACCTTGTCTCCGAAGCCATTGAAACAGACGATCCGATCGTGACTCTGTTTGAATGACCTGCTTCAGCTCCTTTAAGATCGAGCGGTTTTTCAAAAGAATTCCCTCCACCTGACGAATCAAGGGGCTTGGTTTATTTGTTTTGCGGTGATGCTTTGCGCGGCAACTATCATCACAAAATTGTTTATCCCGTCGGCCTCGAAGCGATTCGTGGCATTCGCGGCATTGAACGGATTGTGTGCGAAAAATCATGCGATCAAGAAACGCCCAGGACATCACCCACACTCAATTGAATTCACCAACGAATCGTATAAGTTTGTATATGAGTTACTTAAGTCAATTCAAGCCCATCATCCAATCGCTGAACAAGAGCCACAATCAACTCGGTAAGATTAGGTTCCGACTGTTTGGCCACAGCCAAAATATTTTCGATATTGACTTTTTCCAGAGCCTCTGGATTGCACTCATCAGTTAATACACTTATGGCACAGCAAGGAAGCCCCATGTGCGCACAAGCGATAACTTCAGGAACTGTGGACATGCCAACAGCATCCGCACCGATGAGTCGCAAGTATCGGTATTCTGCACGTGTTTCAAGATGCGGCCCCGGGACACTGATGTAAACCCCCTCATGCAAGTTCAAATCAAGCTGTTGAGCAGACTCTCTCAATACACGTCGTAAACCAGGATGGTATGGGTTACTCATATCGGGAAAGCGCACCCCAAGCGATTCAAGATTCTGACCACGAAGAGGACCCTCTGGCTGCAAATTGATATGATCTCCGATCAACATCAATTGGCCCTTTTTAAATTCTGGGTTTAATGATCCCGATGCATTCGAAATAACCATGGCTCTCGCCCCTAACATTTTAGCAATTCTAACGGGCTTTACAATTTGCTCCATGGAGTATCCCTCGTAGTAATGGAATCGGCCTTGCCATGCAAGAACCCTTTTTCCTTCTAACTCTCCATAAATAAGTTTTCCAAAATGGAATTCAACTGTTGCGATTGGCAAGTGAGGTATTTGACTGTAATTCAGTGTGATAATTGGTTCAATTCTACTCACCAAAGCACCGAGCCCCGTTCCTAAAATGATGCTACAGTCTATCCTTCCAATACCCTTCTCTTTCAAGAAATCAACTGCCTCCGTTAGTTCATCTATTGTCTCCATACCGTATAAATTAAAGATGAAAAGATATCAAAAGAAGAACACCGAACTTTGCAAAGACATTAAAATCATCCTTGACGAAATCCATGACACATTCAACCGTTGGAATCATTGGAGCTGGAGCTATGGGCTCAGGCATAGCACAGGTGGCTGCTCAAGCTGGCTGGAATGTCGTTTTGATCGATCAATCAAGTGATGCATTGACTCACAGCTCAGTTGCATTAGCCAAAGTCTGCAACCGACTCGTCGAGAAAGGTCGAGTAACAGTCGATGAATCGGTCGCCTTACAACTGCGCATTGACCGCACAACCGAAATTCAAAAACTGAGCCCATGCTCTCTCGTTATTGAGGCCATTGTTGAGAACGTGTCGGTGAAACAAAAGGTTTTTGCATCATTGGAAGATGTTGTTTCAAAAGATTGTCTGATTGCAACCAACACGTCTTCACTTTCAGTCACCGGTTTGGCCAGTTCATTGCAGCACCCCGAGCGCTTTTTAGGACTGCATTTTTTCAACCCTGCACCTTTGATGAAATTGGTTGAGGTTGTTCCCGCTATGCAGACCGATTTAAAGCACATCCAACGCTGTATTGATTGGATGACCCAGTGGGGGAAAACACCCGTTCAAGCAAAGGATACCCCTGGCTTTATTGTCAATCGACTAGCGCGGCCCTTCTACGGAGAAGCGCTCCGTATTGTTGAGGAAGAGCTCGCAACCCCCTTGGAAGTGGATGCAGCAATGAAGGCGATCGGGTTTCGTATGGGTCCCTTTGAACTCATGGATTTAATCGGAAATGACGTCAATTATGCAGTGACAGTTTCAGTCTTTGAGGCCTTCTACTTTGACCCGCGTTACCGTCCAAGCTTGATTCAAAAGCAACACGTCGAAGCCGGTTGGCTTGGCAGGAAGTCGGGACGTGGATACTACCGGTACGACGATACACCATCTCCATCCAACGCCATCGATTCCACAATGGATCCTAAGTGGATCCAACACCGTATCGTGTCCATGCTCATCAACGAAGCCGCCGATGACTTGTCCATGCGCATTGCCACATCACGAGATATCGAACTGGCCATGACTCGAGGAGTCAACTATCCAAAAGGCCTCCTTGCATGGGCCAATGAATGGGGAGTTGAAACGGTTTTGGGTCATTTGCAACGACTGCAGGAGCGTTATGGAGAAGATCGCTATCGACCCGCTCCCTTGCTACGCGATATGGCAGCGAACAACCAATCTTTTAATTTGGAGCAGGATTGATCAACTGATCCGTCGAATGGAATCCAATACATGAGTGTATTGCCCGTCGCATGCGATGCCTTTTGTATCGATTTCATCAATACGCACTTCCCCTGCCGCATGGATAATGCTGTCCACATTCACCAAGATTCCAACGTGAATGATCGCCCCCTGTTCATTTGAAAAAAACGCCAAGTCACCGGAAGCTCTCTTTTCGAATTTAACTGGCGAACCCGCTTTCATTTGATCACTAGCGTCTCTTGGTAAAGGAATACCGCAAAGAGAAAAGGACAATTGAGTCAGTCCCGAACAGTCGACCCCCAATGCAGTCTTACCTCCCCAGAGATAAGGAGACCCTTGCAAGTTCATGGCCGCTTCTAACGGACTAGCACACGGAGCAAAGCACACATCCAAAACTGTCAACGGTTGAATCGTCCTTCCCGCCAAACACCAATCCCCAGCGAGATTGCACTGCAATCGAGACCCCGCGGGTAAGATCAATTGGGCCCCGTTCTCCAGCCTCCACAAGGAAATGGGAGCTTGGGTTAAAACCGAGGTGTTGGACTGACCTGCATCCGAGTTCAACGGCAAGGAACGCAACTGCTTCACATCACACCACCCTTTATATCCATCATTCATCAATTCCACCTCAACCCAATCCCTCTCTCCATTTGAAATCAATCGACAGTATTCCCCTGCGAGTATTTGAGAAACCATCTCTGCTCGATCTGACGGAGATGACCGCAGCGGAGCTACGGGAACGCCAACTTCAAAGAGGTTTTCAGTCATCAATTTTCGATCAAACTAATTCAACTGTCATTGCCGAAGCTCCACCACCTCCGTTGCAAATCCCCGCAGCGCCTTTCTTCAAGCCCTGCTTTCGAAGCGCATGGATTAAAGTCACTACAATCCGTGAACCGCTCGACCCAAGTGGATGGCCCAATGCAACCGCTCCTCCATTCACATTGACCTTAGACGCGTCTAGATTCAACAAGGCCATATTTGCTAACCCAACGACAGCGAAGGCTTCATTTAATTCCCATAAATCAACTTGTTCTGTTTCCCATCCAGCCTTCTTCAGCGCCAATGGGACAGCCTTCGCAGGTGCCGTAGTAAACCATTCCGGTTGATGCGCAGCATCCGCAGCAGAAACCAACTTAGCCAAAGGCTGAAGTCCCAAACGCTCCACTGCATCAGCTGAGGCCAATACCAACGCACTGGCACCGTCGTTCAATGTGGATGCGTTGGCCGCGGTGATGGTACCCTCCTTCTGAAAAGCAGGTCGCAAACTCCGAATACGATCCATTTTCACCTGGGTAAACTCTTCATCTCGATCAATGACAACCGGATCTCCCTTACGTTGCGAAACAGAAACGGGAACAATCTCCGCGTCAAATTGACCTTCATTCCAAGCCTTTGCCGCTTTCTCATAACTCGCTATTGCAAAATCATCCTGTGCTTCACGGGATATAGAGTGCTCTTTC
>JAPKAW010000150.1 GCA_028825055.1 Flavobacteriales bacterium
CAGAAACTCCCGCTCTAGATCGTCCTCCACCTCCACCGGGCCTGTCCCATTGATCTTCTTGCCACACCATAAGAGGGTCACAAGAACACACCCCTTCATAGATGGCTTCTTGCAAGGATTTAAACTGATCTAAAACATCCAATCGATTCATCGAAAAAATCGTTTTGCAGGTTCTTTAAGGTAAATCTCATTCCATTCTCCGCTCGAAAACTCAATGAATTTCCACGCTTCATTGCGCAACTTTCCTGACACAGGATCTTTCTTCCAAACAAAGCGGGTACGCACTGTGCTGGGATTGGCCACAGCGGGTGAAGCCATCCAGCGAGCGGTTTCGAGAACGGCATCACATCCGCGAATGGCGTAGTCTGAAGGCTCTGTAGCGTATTGGTTTTTGAACCATAAAACTTTGGCTTGCATCAAGGAGTCATCCCATTGCATCCAGTCGTCTGAAGGCAAAGTCCACTGTACCCGGTCGACAAAATTCCATTCCATAAATTCATAGAACAGGGACTGGGGATTGGCATACAACCTCACCGGAAAAGAATCTGCTAACTGCAATTCTGTTTGCACGTAAGCCATCATTGAACGTGCTGATGCTCCGGCAGGAATAGCAACAATGTTCAGCTTTGACGTGTCCATAAGTGCCGTTAGGCCCTCTGCAAAGCGGGAAGTTGCAGGCCAGACTATCAGTCCATCTGAAGTCCCGCGTTCCTCTTGGAATCCCGTCAAAAAAGCCTGCTCCAAAACAGCATCTTTTCCTTTCGTCTCCAATACAATCACGGTGTCGCCGACATGGTTCTGAGCAGCCAACTGACCAAGCTGTCGCATCCCTGCCTCCCGGTGCGCATCGATGAGCAACGTATTCGGGTAACGCTTCCAATGCTGCGGCGAATCTGTTAAAATCCATTGAGGCGTTCCTAACGGAGCAATCAGCGCTGCAACAGAATCAATAGCGCTTCGGCGCAACGGACCAAATACGGCATCTGCCCAGCGTAAATCCGCAGCACACCACCCCACAACACCCAGCGAATCCGCCTCGGTATCTACCAGACGCAATTGGACGTGAAACCCAGAATCTTTGAGCATGTGCGCACCCCACTCCATACCATGCGTAAATTCCATGGCGATTTCCCTCAGACGCTTTGTTTTCGCATCATAATCACCCCCCAGAACCGTGTCCACCGGCAACAAATATGGCAACATGGCCAATAGATGCAGCGTGTCGGATTCAATTTTTGTAGGCATTCTGACCTCCTTTTGAGATCTCAATGTGAATCGGTCCAGAAGCTGATTGTCCCCCGGAAACGACCGGGGGTTCAACGAACCATCACTTTCCTGCGTTTCTAGGCTAGTTGCCCTTTGCGTACTGTCGTTCTGGGCTCTTTCCAAAAGGGTCGAACGCTGTAGCTCCCAGAGCACAGTTGGGTCGGCGGCCCGATGGCCGGGAATACGGATCAAGGTTCCTTGTTGCAAGGATTCATCCCGGCTGGGGTTTGCTTTGCGCAATGCATCCAAACGCACATCATAACGCTTCGCCAATCCGTACCAAGTATCTCCGGCTCGCACTGCGTGATTTAACAAGGAGTCGATGGGATCCCATGCGGTGGACTCTGACAAATCAGGGAATTCAATGAGTTCAGGAAACTGAAGACGATCGCCCGGCTGCAACGATTCTTCTTGATCTGGATTCGCTTCACGCAAGGCGGTTAATGAAAAACCTTGAGCCCTTGCAATGCGGGAAAAGGTATCTCCAGGCAGCACGGTATAGGTCTCTTGAGCACCTATAATAGAAACACAACATACGGCCCCAAGAACCAGGAGAAACAAAGCACGGTAGCGCACTATGCCATTTACCTGATCCATGAGTCTTGGTCTGATTCTGTCAAGATGACTCGCATGGGTGTTTGATCTCATTCCCATTCGATGGTTGCTGGTGGTTTCGAACTGATATCATACACAACGCGGTTGACACCTCGAACCTTGTTGATGATCTCATTGGAAATTTTCGCGAGGAAATCATACGGTAGGTGACACCAGTCTGCCGTCATGCCATCAGTCGAGGAAACAGCTCTCAACGCGACGGCTTGCTCATACGTTCGTTCATCGCCCATGACTCCGACACTTTGAACAGGCAGTAAAATGGCTCCAGCCTGCCAGACCTCGTCATACAGGCCTGCATCCCGCATGCCCTGAATCCAAATGTGGTCCACTTCCTGCAAAATGCACACTTTCTCTTCGGTAATGTCCCCGAGAATCCGAATTGCCAACCCTGGGCCTGGAAAAGGATGGCGGCCTAAGATTTCCGGTTTGATACCGAGCTCTTTTCCGACTCTACGGACTTCGTCTTTGAATATTTGACGCAGTGGTTCGACCACTTGAAGCTTCATGTAATCTGGAAGCCCCCCCACATTGTGGTGACTTTTGATGGTTGCAGATGGACCGCCTGTGGCACTCACACTTTCGATGACATCTGGATAAATGGTCCCCTGTCCCAGCCATGCGGCTCCTTCCACTTCTTTCGACGCGTCATCAAACACCTCGACAAACACGCGACCAATGGCCTTGCGCTTGGTTTCAGGATCAGACTCCCCTTTTAATGCATCTAGAAAGCGATCGCCGGCTTTCACTCCTTTTACATTCAACCCCATGTGCTCGTAATCACGCAACACTTGTTCAAATTCATTTTTCCGAAGCAGACCGTTATCGACAAAAATGCAATGCAGTTGATCGCCGATGGCCCGATGAAGCAACTCAGCGGCAACAGTCGAATCCACGCCACCGCTCAGCCCCAAAATCACCTTGTCTGCTCCTATTTTCTCGCGCAAACCACGGATGGTTTCGTCCGCAAAGCTAGCTGGAGACCAATCGCCTTTGCATCCGCAAATTCCTTGAATGAAATTGCCAAGCAAAATAGACCCTTCCTTACTGTGCCAAACCTCCGGATGAAATTGAATGCCCCATACGGCGCGATTGATGTCGCGAAATCCAGCGAACTCCACATCATGCGTGCTACAGATGGTTTCGAATTGATCTCCAAGGGACGAGATAGTATCTCCATGACTCATCCAAACTTGAGACTCCGGACTCATCCCTCGCAGCAAAGCATTCTCGACATTCAGAGACATCAAATTGGCCCGTCCATATTCGCGTGAATCAGACGCCTCGACCACACCACCATGCGTCTGAGCTAAGTATTGTGCGCCATAACAGACTCCGAGCACGGGAACCTTCCCGAGCATACTGGATAAATCAGGTCGGGGGGCCTTTTCGTCCCTCACGCTAAAAGGCGACCCACTGAGGATGACACCACTGATATCAGATGCCAAACCATCATAAGCATGCCACGGAATTATTTCTGAATAAACATTGAGCTCACGCACGCGACGCGCAATAAGCTGGGTGTACTGAGAGCCAAAGTCGAGAATCAGAATGCGCTGGTGCTGCATGGAAAATCTATTGAGGATGCGAAGTTAGTATGGCCTTACCATGAAGTCTTGGCTTCCTAGCCGGTATTTTTGCACCATGCTACTAAAGAATCTCCACGGAAAACGGATCATTCTTGCCAGTCAATCCCCGAGACGGCAAGAATTGGTTAAAGGTCTTGAGTTGGAACCTGTGATTGTCATTCGAGAAGTTGATGAATCCTATCCTGAACACATTCAAGGTCCAGATGTGGCCGCTTATGTCACTCGAAAAAAGGCAGAAGCTTATCTGCTCGAATTGGAAGAAAACGATGTTCTTATTACCGGAGATACAGTTGTGCTTTTGGGAAAACGCGTTTTTGAAAAACCTCAAAATGTCGCAGAAGCGAAAGAGATGCTTCGGACTCTGAGTGGAAAAACACATACCGTTGCTTCAGGTATCGCCGTGACGACGTTGGCCCAGGGAATACGTGTGGAAGTTGACACATGCGAAGTCACGTTTGTAGACTTATCCGATGAGCTCATTGACCACTACATCGAAGCTTATGCCCCTTTTGACAAAGCAGGCAGCTACGGCGTGCAAGACCTGATGGGCTTTGCCGGTGTAGAGCGAATAAATGGATCATATTACACCGTAATGGGCTTACCTACGCTTCCTCTTTTTCGTCTTCTAGAATCTGTCGAGGGCCCCGTCATTGATTGAGGCGGTCTCCGAAACGAAGGAAATATTGGTGTCTTAAAAGCGCTTAATCGCATCTTCATGTGAAAAAAAAATATCGTTACTTAGAACAATTCAAAAGTGGCATTGTATTATTGCCGTGTTATTTAGACACTTTAACAAAAAATTTTTAAACTGATGTTGAACTATTTCCTCGCTACGATTAAAGCAATGCCCGTCGATGACTATGTCGGATTTACTTTCTTCGTAGGCACCATGGCCATGATGGCTGCCTCTGTCTTTTTCTTCTTCTCCATGAGCCTGGTAGAAGGCAAGTGGAAGACGTCGTTGCTCATCAGTGGTTTGATTACATTCATCGCTGCTGTACACTATTACTACATGCGTGACTATTGGGCTGAAGTAGGAGATTCACCTACATTCTTCCGCTATGTTGATTGGACACTGACTGTGCCGTTGATGTGTGTAGAGTTTTACTTAATTCTGAAAGCTGCAGGAGCGAAAACATCGTTGCTATGGAAACTCATCGGAGCTTCTGTTGTGATGTTGGTAGCAGGTTATTTTGGTGAAGCAGTATACACGACAGGCTCATCTCCTGCACTCTGGGGATTGGTTTCTGGTCTCGCTTACTTCTATATCGTTTACTTGATCATGGCAGGTGAAGCGAAGAAACTCGCTGAAAAGTCGTCTCCAGCGGTACAAAAAGCACACGGAATTTTGTGCAAGTTTGTCTTGATTGGATGGGGTATCTACCCACTGGGCTACATGATTGGAACCACGGGATGGTACGACTTTGTAGACGTTATTGGTTTGAACATGGATGTGGTTTACAACATCGGTGACGCCATCAACAAGATTGGATTTGGTTTAGTCATCTATTCTTTGGCTGTTAGCAAAGACTGATTGTCGCAAAACATACTTCGTTGTGAAGTTGAAGCCGCTGCCCTTTGAGGGTAGCGGCTTTTTTTATTCACGCATTCACTAAAATGCACGGTTCAC
>JAPKAW010000151.1 GCA_028825055.1 Flavobacteriales bacterium
CCGCCAAAACAGTTCAGGGATGTGTTTGGTGGCATCGTGACGGAATCCATCGATGTTGGTCTCATGTACCCACCACATGGCGCTGTCAGTCATCATGTGGACCACTTCTGGTCGCTCCAAATCCAAGGTAGGCATGAAGGTGTCAAACCAGGTTGTTAGACGCTGTTCGTCCCATAATTGAGTATTCATGGTCCCATCAGGTAAGTAAAGGGGTGTTACCCAATCAGGATGCTGCTTGTAAACGGGATGGTCCTGGTGCACATGGTTGGCTACGTAATCAACGAGGATGTTCATACCACGATCGTGTATGTCATCCACAAGTCCATGGAATTCTTCCATGCTTCCAAAACGAGCATCTGTCCCACTGGATTGGATGGGCCAATAGCCATGGTAGGCACTAAATTTACTCGTCAATTCCGTGCTTGGGTCTGTCCAGAATCCCCAAGCATCCTTTGGATTCGGGGTGATGGGGGAAACCCAAACGGTATTGGTTCCCAAAGAATCGAGATAACTCAATTGATTTTGAATCCCCGCGAAATCCCCTCCCTTATACTGCGCACGTGGGTGGATACCGGGGTCATCGGTTGGAAGGTCATTTTGGCTGCTTCCATTGGCAAATCGGTCCACCATTAAGAAATACATCACCATGGCATGCCGGTCCTTTCGACTCAAGTTATCTGCATTTGAAATGGGCACGCCTTGGTTCAATGGGATGACAACTTCTTGGCTACGTTGGCCTTGCGTATGGGCCCAAAATTGGATATGTGAGCGATCTTTTCCGAAAGCCGCCGATGGAATACCAATGGATACTTGACCGGTTGAATCCGCCTGGTGAAAGGCAAACAGTTTGGAGTCACAAAAGCCATGAACCAAAGCTCCCGGCGAGGTGGTTATGAGAAGCTTTGTGGTACGAGGCTTGGATCCGATTGTGCTGATTGTGATGGGTAAATTGGCAGTCTCATTGCCCACTTGTAAGATGGAGTTAAAGGCCCCAAAGCCGTTTGGTACGCGGTTGGAGTTGGCAGGGTCTGCTTGTTCTTGACCATCGATAATCAGTTGATATGCATGCTTTCCACGAGGGAGCTTCAGATGACACGTCCAACCCGTACCATCATATGTGAGTGGGCTCGCTGTCGAACTCCATCCGTTCATGGCACCTTTTAACTGGATTGATTGCGCGTTTTCATACCCTTCCAATCGAAACTCGATCTGTTCCATTTCAGACGGGAACACAGGGATTTCCCAGTGATCGCCATTGGACCATATAGCCAACACCCCGAGACCACTTTGGGGCTCTAGGTTCAGTGTGACTTGTCCGTTTTGTGAGTCCTTGATGGGCAGAACAATGGCTTTTTGACGTCCAAAAAAAACAGAATCAATGGGCAATCCTTTTCCAAGAAAATCGTCCAAAACGATGACCGTTGAGTCGGAGAGAAGCTGAATAGGAGCGAATGGCTGCTGCAGGCGATAACCGACATTTTCTGTTTTACAACCTCCCAGTAATCCGAAGATGAGCAGGGTACAAGCTCCTGATATGATGCGCAGGTTCATTCGCAATCTAAAAACGAAATGATCTGATAGGGAGGAGGGCCAGGAGGGTAAGCGAATCCTTCTCGAACGATGTAAAAGTAGATTTCACTGAGCGTTTCGCCTTCCATCAAAATAGAAGCGAAGAAATCCTCAGGGATCATGGTTGTTCTGAATTTACCCTCACCCAGAAAGGTCAACTTCAATTCGGGTGTTGAAGTCACCAATTCCAATGGCACGTATTCATAGTCTGTAAACAAGTCTACTTTCCCCAATAAATAGAGGTAGCAATCGTCTTCGCCCATGTCTTGCAACCCTTCATATTGGACCTCTTTGTCGTTGTTGTATGTCAGTGTGAGGTAATCATCGCGTTCACGTAATTCAGGAAAGATGCAGATACGGCCATTGCACAATTCAGGAACGATATCGACATGCATGTCTTCGGATTTGGCTTCAAATGCAAAGCCTTCCAATGCCATGCCACTTCTCAATTTGGCCAAACACGAGATGCCTCTTGAGAAAAGCGTGGGGCCGTCCACACCATAATAGTTCGTTGGTACAAAGGTCATAGCATACAACTTGGGTCCCACTTTGGTCAATGCTTGGTGGTCAGCGGAGTTGTCCCAATCGCCATTGCCCGCAGCCGGTCCTGAAGGGTCCCAAGTCCACAAATACAAAGTTGTATCCGGAAAAGCATCCAGAATTCCAGACAAACCGTTGCCCTGAATTCCATCTTCGCTTTGGTTCATGTCAATGAACAAGGTCATTTCTGAGTTGGCATCGGTAGGAGATGGCAAAACATAGGCCTTTTGAGCATGTGTCAGGAATGCTGGAGACACAGCCAAAAGAATGGTAAGTAGCTTCTTCATGAGAATCAATTGATTCGGTTGAATTCGAACGTGTAGATGTTGGTGGGCGCATCATTGCAGTCCCTTCTGTACTCAATCCGCATGGATGGGTCAAAGCTCCGCACCATGCCCCCGAGATTGTACTGCAGGGTATCGGAGACTGAGTAGAGCTGTAAATAACTGGGATACAAATCGTCATCAAAGCCCCAGGTTCCGCCCTCTCCGAAGTAATTCTTGCCCAATTCAATGGCTACTGAATAGTTGCGGTTGGCATTAAAGGTGATTTGCAAGGGCGTTGCGATTCCATCGAGGAAAAAACTGCTGAGATCGCGGGTTTCTTTAATGGGGCTGTTGAGGTCTTGTTGTGTGAAGGCCTGGAGTTCCCAAGTGCCGATCATGCCCTCGACCTTGTCAAAGGGCTCGCCCAATTCACCGGTAACCTCAGGTTTACAAGAATTCAGAGCGAAGATGAGTGCGCTGCAGACGATCAGGGTCAAAACAGTGGTGAGGCGTGTGGATTGTAGCATCATGATTTCGATTTAAAGACAACCGCCTTCTTCGTTGAGGACGAAGCCGTCCACCGTATTTTCTGAATTGGAGAATTGAAGCGACATTCCTGGACAATCCCATGAGGCATCTCGAATGAGAATGTCTTCGCCCATGGTTCCTCTACGTAACAACTGATCTGTCCAATGGCCTTCACCCACAGTTTCTTTTCGGAATTCGTCCCGAGCGGCGTATCGGATTTCTTCAGACGTAGCTGACTCTAATAAAATAAAATTACCCGGTCCATAGGCCCGGTCTCGAATGACATTAATATCTGCAATGGCCGTGGACAATTCCAAACCGGTTTCAGCCAACGCCTCTGCACGAATGAGATGCATTAAGGTCAGGTGTGCTAATGGAATGTTGAAGTATTCCTTGTTGTTGAATCGATTGCAAAGCGCTCGAGTACCGGGAGTATACCATTGAGAACGGCCATCGCCGGCTCCAGAGAGGCTCATGAAGAAAGCAAAGTCTTCGCTGAATGCTAATTGGGGGGAGCTGGTGTTGTCGGAACGCAAATTGTCGCGAAACCAAGAACTCCTGAAATCATTCGGCTGGCTGACAATTCCAAAGATTGTTTCAGTGTTGATCATGTCCGTCTCAAAACGGTCGAGGTCTTCGTCCAAAGTGAAGTCTCCCGATTCGATGATGGAAGTAGCGTACGATGCGGCTAGTGCATAGTCTCCCATTTGAAAATGAACTTGCGCGAGATAGGCACGAGCGGCATGTTGTGTGGCGTATACACCATTGGTAGAAGGTAAGTTCAGTAACGCAAAGTTGAGATCTTCAACAATGGCCGTATAGACAGCGCCGACTGGTGCACGTGGTAATGGGTCTTGACTGGACTCAAGGCGAAGCGGTACACCAGGATGGCCATTGTCAGGCGTGAATCCGTATGGTCGTGCGTACATTTTCACAGCTCCCCAATGGCAGATTCCCCGAACAAATCGTGCTTCTGCTTCAAGGCGAAGTTTATCGGATTCCGTAAGGTCCGTTACAAATTGAAAGTTCTCGATGAGGACATTTGAACGGTAAATGGCGTAATAGAAATCCGTGTAAGCACCTCCATTAATGCCGGTGAAAAAAGTGGTTTCTCGGTTGTATACCGCAGTAAAGTCAAGGCTATTGTCAGGTGCTCCAAAATTCGGACCGCGCAATTCGTTCATGATTTGAACGCGACCACCATACAGGTTGGCCAAGACATCATAAGTACTAACTAGAAGCCGTTGTAGGTCATCCGTGTCTTGAATGGCGTCCTCGGCCAAGATGACGTCCCCAGGTTCAAATTCAAGCAGACGGTCGCATGAGACAGCAGTCATCACAATGCCAGCAAAAAGGAGGAGTTGTTTCATTTTCATGATAAGCTGGGATTAAAACGTGGTCGATATCGACAGTGTGATGGCCCGTTCTTGCGGTGGCGTCAAATACGTCACATTCGGACTCATGTTGCGGTCTTGGGCATTTTCAAAGTCACGAACAACTTCGGGATCCAAGCCTGGAAAGTTGGTGATCGTCAGCAGGTTGGTCGCATTCAAAGCAATGCGACACGCGGACATTGTGGATCCTGGAGGCAGGGAAACGTTGAACCCGAGAGTCACATTTCGTAAACGGATATACGAGGCGTCAAAAATGAACAGACTCGTATTCCACCAAGGAAACCCAGAAGGCAAACTGTACGTCGTCTCGTCCAAGGTCAGCCTTGGGTAAGTCGCCTCATCTCCTGGCTGTCTCCAACGGTCTAACTTTTCTTCGCGCATATTCCATCCAGTCACAACACCCAGTTGCCTTTTTGCAGAAGAATCGAAGATCTTAGCTCCAATGCTAAACGTGGCCAAGCCACTGAGGTCCCAGTTCTTATATCGAAAGGTGTTGTTCATGCCACCAATAATGTCTGGCAGTCCGTCACCGACATATTTACGGATGTCGTTGTTGTACTCGTAGGTCTCGTTTCCGTCAAGGTCCAAGTAAACAGGCAGTCCCGTCTCGGGATCGACATGGCTGTGCTCTACGAGGTAAAAACTCCCAACAGGTCGGCCTACGATTACCCGCGAATCATTAGTTCCACCGCTAACGGCGTCGGGTGTGTA
>JAPKAW010000152.1 GCA_028825055.1 Flavobacteriales bacterium
TGACGATGGCGTACCACCGATACCACAGCGTGGAAACACGGATTGCGCGAATCTTCAACACCTACGGACCACGGATGCGGTTGAATGATGGACGTGTTTTGCCGGCCTTCATTGGACAGGCATTGCGTGGAGAGGACTTGACTATTTTCGGAACAGGCTCCCAAACACGCAGTTTTTGTTACGTCGACGACTTAGTGGAGGGTATCTTCCGCTTGCATTTCTCCGATGAAACGCGTCCCGTGAACATTGGTAATCCCGATGAAATCAGCATCAGCCAATTCGCTGAAGAGATCATCTCGCTCACGGGCACTGACCAAAAGGTGGTGTACCGTGATTTACCTGAAAACGACCCTAAAAAGCGCCAACCCGACATTACCCGCGCACGTGAAGTGCTTGGTTGGGAGCCGCAGATTGACCGTTCCGAGGGGCTCAAGCGGACCTATACTTATTTCTTGACGTTGACCGAGGAGGAGTTGTTCAAATCTGAACACAAGGATTTCAACGCTTATTCCAAGAATTGATGGCCACATACTTTGCTCATAAATCGGCTGTCATCGATCCCGGTGCTTCCATCGGAAAAGATTCCAAGGTGTGGCATTTCAGCCACATAATGCGCGGTTCGACCATGGGCGAGCGCTGCAACATTGGCCAAAACGTGGTGGTTTCCCCCGGTGTCGTCTTGGGCAACAACGTCAAGGTGCAAAATAACGTCTCCATTTATGAAGGAGTGACCTGTGATGACGATGTTTTTCTTGGACCAAGCTGTGTGTTTACCAACATCATCAACCCCCGCAGCGCCATTGTGCGTAAAGGCCAATATGCCCAGACCCACGTCGGAAAAGGGGCTTCCATCGGCGCCAACGCCACCATAGTGTGTGGCAACGACATCGGAGCATACGCCTTCATCGGCGCTGGTGCAGTTGTGACCAAGGCCGTTCCTCCATTTGCCCTGTTCATTGGCAATCCCGCGCAGCATGCCGGATGGATGTCGGTCCATGGACACCGGTTGCACTTTGACTCCGACGGTTTAGCCACCTGCCATGAAGGAGGTGAGGGGTATCGATTGACCACTGACCGTGAAGGGGTTAAAACCGTTCAACTTGAGCACACCGAAAGCATTTGACTATGACCATGTACGAGAAATTGATCAACAAAGAGGCCACCATGAGTGTGGTGGGACTGGGTTATGTAGGCTTACCGATTGCATTGGCTTTTGCCAAACACGTGCGTGTGATTGGATTTGACATCAATGCCGAAAGGATTGAGTTGATGAAACAACAGATCGACCCTTCAGAAGAATTGGAGGCCGCCGATTTCGACGGGTGTGACATCACCTTCAGTGCCGATCCTGAAGAATTAAAAAAAGCCCAATTTCACATTGTTGCCGTACCAACGCCAATCAACCCTTCCAACCAACCGGACCTTACTCCCCTGCTCGGTGCATCACGCACGGTTGGAAAGGCTTTGAAGGCTGGCGACTATGTCGTTTATGAATCCACCGTGTATCCTGGATGCACCGAAGAAGATTGCGTACCCGTTTTAGAAGAGGTCAGCGGATTGGAATTCGGCACCGACTTCAAAGTGGGCTACAGTCCCGAGCGCATCAATCCCGGAGACAAGGTGAACACCATCGAGACCATCGTCAAAGTCGTTTCAGGGTCAGACGAACAAAGCACTGATTCAATCGCAAAAACGTACGATCTCGTCGTCAAAGCCGGTACCCACCGCGCGTCAAGCATCAAAGTGGCCGAAGCCTCAAAAATCATTGAGAACACCCAGCGGGACGTCAATATCGCATTGATCAACGAGTTGAGTATCATTTTTGATCGGATTGGCATCAATACCTACGAGGTTTTGGAAGCCGCCGGCACGAAATGGAATTTCCTCAAATTCTCACCCGGACTGGTCGGCGGGCATTGCATTGGCATTGACCCGTACTACTTGACATGGAAGTCCAACAAACTGGGATACCACGCCCGAGTGATCAATTCCGGACGGTATGTCAATGATGCCATGGGCGCACACGTCGGGAAGCAGACTGTCAAACGCATGTTGGAGCTCGGTAAAAACCCCCTAGAATCTCGAGTCCTGGTGATGGGTCTCACCTTCAAAGAGGACGTGTCGGACATCCGAAACACCAAAGTTGTGGACGTGATCCGAGAACTGGAGAGCTACAACATTGCAGTGGACGTTGTGGATCCAATGGCCAACCCCGATCAAGTGAAGCATGAATACGATCTCGACCTCGTCAGCGAGCCTAAAGCCAATGGTTACGATGCAATCATCGTCGCAGTTAACCACACACCATATCGAAATTTCCAAGAAGCAGATTTCGAAGCGCTGATGCGCGATGACAAAGGCGTACTCGTCGATTTGAAAGGATTGTTCCGCAACCGCATTCAACGCCTTACTTACTGGAGTCTCTAACACCTGATCCATGAAGCAATTCAAGAACGTCTTGGTGACCGGCGGGGCAGGGTTTATCGGCTCCCACTTAATTCGGAGGCTCTTGCAAGAGCATGCTCAAATGCATGTGGTAAACTTGGACTTACTCACGTATGCGGGCAACTTGGAGAACTTACGTGATGTCGAGTCTAATTCCCGCTATGCTTTTGTAAAAGGTAATATTGACGATGCTAATATGGTCCAACAGCTTTTTCACCAGCACGATTTTGATGCCGTTGTGCATTTGGCCGCTGAGAGCCACGTGGACCGAAGCATTGAAAAACCCATGGCCTTCCTCGAAACGAACATCATCGGCACGGCGACTTTATTGCAAGCCGCAAAAAATGCATGGCTTGGTGCTGGTAAGGATGCGAGCAATCGCTGTTTTTACCACGTTTCTACCGATGAAGTCTACGGCTCTTTGGGAGCAGAGGGGTTGTTTACAGAAGAAACACCTTACGACCCTCGAAGCCCTTACAGCGCTTCCAAAGCGTCTAGCGATCACCTGGTCCGTGCATGGCATCACACGTACGGATTGCCCATGGTCATATCCAACTGTTCCAACAATTATGGCGCCCATCAATTTCCCGAGAAGCTCATCCCTTTGATGATCCGGAACATTCGCGACCAGCGTCCTTTACCGGTTTACGGAGAAGGATTGAACATCCGAGATTGGTTGTGGGTGGAAGACCACGCATCGGCCATTGACACTATCCTGCACAACGGAACGTCTGGACGCACGTACAATATTGGCGGGCTTAATGAGTGGCGAAACATAGATTTGGTGCACGCCTTGATTCGCGAAGTGGACGCAGCCATGGGGCGCCCGGAAGGGACATCGTTGAAATTGATCACATTCGTAGCAGACCGTGCTGGACACGATATGCGGTATGCCATTGACGCATCGCGCATTGAATCGGAACTCGGGTGGGCACCGTCCATCCAATTTGAAGATGGCTTGACAAAGACGGTTCGATGGTATTTGGACAATGCCGAGTGGATGGATTCGGTGACTTCAGGAAACTACCAGCAGTACTACGAAACCATTTACGGAAACCGCTAATGAGTTGGTGGAATCGCCTCCGGTCTTCTCCAGGGAAATCGGCTCAACCTGAGTTCAACCAACCCGGGATGCGATTAGGCGAATACCTCATCGCAGACGTGCATTCTCACATCATTCCTGGCGTCGATGATGGCGCTGAAAGTTTGGAGCAATCCCTCAAGTTGATCGAGCGTCTCATAGAGTTGGGATACCAGCGTGCTGTGCTGACCTCGCATATCCATTCCGACATCTATCCCAACTCGAAGCATACCCTGACTGCGCCTTTTCTAAAATTGCGAGAAGCCATCGTTGATCGCTGGCCAGAATTCCGCATCCATCTCGCTGCCGAGTACTTTCTCGATGGACACTTTGAAGATTGTGTCGCTGCCAATGAATTGCTATGGTTTCCTGCGCTGGATGAAAATGGGCGCTCAATTCGGTGTGTCTTGTTTGAATTCGGTTTCCACGAGCCGCCGATCAACCATCAACAAGTCCTCTTTGATTTACAAATGGCCGGTTACACTCCGGTTTTGGCTCACGCTGAGCGCTATCCTTATTGGCACCGACAGTTCAGTGAGTTTGAGAGTCTCCACGATCGCGGAGTTTGGATCACGGTCAATGGTGCTTCCCTGGCTGGAGCGTATGGCCCAGAGACCTATCAAGTTGCGAAAAAACTGATCGAAAAAGGAATGGTCAAAATGATTTGTTCAGACGCGCATGCTGAACGTCACATAGACAGCTTGCAAGCCATTGGCAAGTCGGCGTTAGTTCAGCAATGGCTTCAAAGCGACGAGCCTATGAATCCTAGAGTCGCCATGGAAGCGACCAACCTCTAAGACCTTACTGACCAACCGGAGCAAGGCGTACCGTAAGCCCGTCCAGAGCGTCCGCCAAATGGATTTGGCAACCCAAGCGGCTGTTGTCCTCCACAAAAAAAGCTTCGTCAAGCATGTCCTCTTCATCATCCGATTTCTGGGGGACATCGTGGTTGCTTTCAACATACATGTGGCAACTCGCGCACATGGCCATGCCTCCGCACGTTCCTTCCACAGGAAGCTCTGCACTCTTGCACAACTCCATCATGTTCATCCCCATATCGGTAGGCGCCTCCAGTTTATGAAGGGTCCCATCCCGATCGATGACGTTGACTTCAATGATGTGATCCATTCTACTCGTTTAAAAACCGTTTACTCCATTGACTGTGGTGTATTTCAACACCAGGTTCTTATCGGGGTATATTCGTTTGAACGCACTTTGAACCATCAGGGTAGCCTCATGAAATCCGCACAAAATGAGTTTCAATTTGCCGGGATACGTATTGATATCTCCGATGGCATAAATCCCCGGAATGTTGGTGCTGTAATCCAAAGTGTCCACCTCAACGGCATTCTTTGTGACATTCAAATTCCAATCTGAAATTGGGCCCAATTTTGGACTCAAACCGAAGAGAGGAACCCAGTGGTCTGTTTCGATCGTGCGCTCGCCTTCAGTCTTGTGCTTGACCACCAAAGTCTGC
>JAPKAW010000153.1 GCA_028825055.1 Flavobacteriales bacterium
ATTGCGTGAGGAAATGGGAAACGCTGCAATCAAAGCAGCTGAAACGGTGAAGTACGAAGGTGTCGGAACCGTAGAATTCTTAGTGGATGCCAATCGGGATTTCTATTTTATGGAAATGAACACCCGGATTCAAGTAGAACATACGATTACGGAAGAGGTCGTGAGTTATGACTTGGTTAAAGAACAAATCAAGCTGGCTGCCGGCGAGAACATCAGCGGGAAAAACCACTATCCCAAGATGCATGCCATTCAGTGTCGGATCAACGCAGAAGATCCGGATAAGAACTTCGCTCCTTGCCCCGGCACAATCAACGTCTATCACGCTCCTGGAGGCCATGGCGTTCGTCTAGACACGCATGTTTACGCGGGATATCAAATTCCACCGTACTACGATAGCATGATCTCTAAATTGATCGTGGTTGCGCAAACACGCGATGAGGCCATCAAGAAAATGCAGCGCGCATTAGATGAGTACATCATTGAAGGAGTGAAAACCACCATTCCATTTCATCAAAGACTGATGCGCCACCCGCGGTTTAAGAGCGGAGACTTTACCACCAAATTCATGGAGGAAGAGACCGTTTGAAATTCCTTTAACGAAGCGATCAAACAAGCAAAAGCCGGCACTACGATGTAGTCCGGCTTTTTTCTATAATGCTTGTTGTGGAGTGACCAGGAACAAATGGCAGTACGGCGACGCGCCCCCCAGCAGTCAAGATTTCGTGGGAACCGACGATGTACGTTTTGTCGGTAGCATCGGTGCAATCCGGGTCATAATCTCCCCCCTTGACCAACACATCGGGTTGGATGCACGCGATCATCTCCAACGGTGTATCGTCTTCAAAAATGAGAACCATGTCCACAGCGCGAAGTCCTTGGAGAACGCGCTTACGATCTGATTCTGTATGAATCGGACGGTTGGGGGATTTGTTTAGACGACGGACACTCTCATCCCCATTTAACCCCAGTACCAAACGGTGGCCAAGGTTCTTCGCTGCCTCTAAATACGTGACGTGACCTACATGAAGAATATCAAAAACACCGTTAGTAAACACGATGGTGTCACCCGCATCGCGCCAAGCATTGATCACCCTAAGGTCCGCTTGCAACATGTTTAGGAGAGAGGGCTCGCTCATGATTTGGTTGTTTTCGGAATTAAATCGGTCAACCGGTCTTTTTTAATACGATACCACATCAAGGCCAAATAGGCTACTCCACCAGTAAAGACAATCATCAGTGTCTGCGTCAACCAAATCACGTTCGCTACGGCTAACCCCAACTCCTCGTTGTAGCCCAGCGCAACAAAACCAAGCATAACAGCGCCGTGGTAAGCACCTATACCGCCGGGCGCCGGTATGATCATACCAAAACCTCCCGCTACCATAATAAATACAGCTTGCAATACCGTGATTTCGGCTACGGCATCGATGCTCTTGAAAATGACCCAAGCCATCCCGAAGTACATAAACCAAATGAAAAATGAATGCGCTAAAAAAGCCCCTTTTCTTTGCATGTTTTTGATACTCATCAACCCCTCGGTGACACCCTTCAAAAATAACTTTGCCTTTTGAATGAGAGACCACTGTCCGATTGATTCCCGCCATTTAAATAAAACCCCAATGGCAACCAATGCCGTAACACCAAATGGCCAAGCCCCAGAAAGCGCCGGTAATTGAGCATTTTCCAACAACCCTGCAAATGCATCGAGATTACCAATTACAGCAATTCCGGTCAACAGAATCAAAAAGACCAAGTCAATAACCCGCTCACTAATGACCGTTCCGAAAAGTTGATCTACCGGAATATCATCGGTTTGATTGAGAGCGGCACACCGTGCCAATTCACCGCTTCGTGGAACAAATGTGTTGGCGAAATACGCAAATGCTACGGAGTGAATGCTATGGTAGACATTGGCACGATGTCCAAGCGGTTCGAGCAACATTCCCCATCGAAGGCCGCGACTCAAAATGGCTAGATAACCCATCACGAAAGAGATGCCAATGCCACTCCATGAGGCAGACCGCATGGCTTCCCAAAGCGCTTCCTTGTCCTCAACAAGCGAAAAAGCCAATGAAAAAAGCAACACACCGACGCCTAGAAACACGGTGTACTTCAAGATATTTCTCCAATTCATGCCTGAAGTCGATTGGTCGCTGTGTCTGGGAAAACCAACACCGGCTGATGCGTTTTTGCCTCTTCCGGCGTCATGAGTGCGTAAGCAATAATGATGATCACATCCCCTTCTTGCACGCGTCTGGCGGCCGGACCATTCAGACATACTTGGCCTGAGTTTCGCTCTCCCGTTATGATATAGGTTTCGAAGCGCTCCCCGTTGTTCACATTGACGATTTGCACTTTTTCTCCATCGAACAATCCTCCTGCTTCAATCAATTCCGGATCCAAAGTGATGGAGCCGATGTAATTTAAGTCGGCCTGTGTCACCGTCAGACGGTGGAGCTTGGCTCTTAGCATGGTGATCATCATGGCGCAAAAGTAAGAATTTCGTTTGCATCATTAGGCTTCCCGCATGATGGATGTGTCAAGAGTCGAATTCTCAATCCAGTACCCAACGCACAATGACCTTTCGATCGTGGTGATCAAGGCCCGAAGCAAACGCAGAGCCCAAGCCTGAGGCTTGCACCCGATCTTCAGGAACCCCTAGCTGCGCAGCAATCCCCGCGACATGCTGAGCACGTTGTATAGACAAGTCTTGATTGTCGCTGCGGTCACCATGCCCGTCTGTATGGCCCTCAATCAGCAGCTTTAGATTTTTCGGCCAATGTCCATCGAGGTCCTTATACGAATTGAGCCACTCGATCAATTCTTGTAGATCATTTCCGGCAAGGCTCGCGCGGCTTGACTCAAACCTTCCAACCCACGTTCCGGAATCGCCCTGCAGCAAACTCAGGTCAATGTCAGAGGGGCGGTTCAAAGCACCCAAAGCGTCCAGTGGAAGCAGATCGAACACAAACGCCTCCCCGCCATCCAAACGATAACTCCGGATGTGATTCCATCCCGGCCAAGGAGAGTCCAGGCAGCTCCCTATTTCACATTGCTCGTAAACATGGCAAACAGCTCCATCAGGAAGGGTTCTCTCTTTGCGTCCATTGGCTTCGAAACGCACCTCCACAGCAGCATCGAGTGTTATAGCCCCTACTTCAACGCGCCCCACGCCATCCAATGCCCCTGAAAAAACATGTGTTCCACCTCGCTCACGAATGCTGACATTCAAGTTTAGCATGGGCTCTCGTCGATGACGGATTTCCATTCCAAGGATCGCCGCTTCCGATTGACTTGCCTGTTGCGATGGACCCATCCACCACAAATCGACACCACCGCGACCAGCCATACGCACTGCAGAAACATAAAATCCTGACTCCGAATCGATTCCTCCTGGCACAGCCGTCAATTCATCCCCCACAGAATTTATCGGAGCAGGTAAAGGATTCGCTTCTAAAAACAAATCCCTCCGATTGGATCGGTAAACATCGAATCCTCCTTGACCTCCAGGACGGTCCGACCCAAACAACAAGTCCCCTTCATAAAAATTAGGAAAGACCTCATCATGAGGGGAATTCAAAGCCTCCAAGGCCCGAGGGATTGACCAATCACCTCCTTCCCGTTGAGCCATAAAAAGATCAAATTGACCGTCTTCCATCCACACGCTCAAAACCACAACCCCACGCTCTGAATCGATCGCAGCATGCTGAATTTCCCCCAAAGCATCCCAAGATGGAAAGCGATTCGCCATCAACTTGGTCGGATTGGGCTGTGCAAACTCACTCCAACCCATCAAGCGATTGGATGTAAAGTCTTCGCGACTTTCTAAAAACCAGCGCTTTCCACTTTCCAATCGCGCTGTTGGGTCTAAACGTCCAAAGTAAAGTTCCCGGCCATCCCAACCGATTAACACCTCATCCGAGCGGGTGTTGAGTTGCTCCAAAGATTCTACACGCCAGGTGCTATCCGCCAATTCAGATGCCATTCCAACATGACAGAACAAGGCTGCCACGAGACCTATGAAGCATCGCTTCCCCATTACTGCGACGAGCGTTTGGAACGGCCCGACTGTTTCCACACCTGCCAAACGGCAACCGCTTCATCGTACCACGCACCTCCAAAACGCCGGACTAATGCAGTTTTACAAAACTCCAAAACCGTCACATTGGACGAGGCTCCGCATGAACGAGCTCCTTCACAGATATCCCAGCGATGGACATTGACTGCCGTAAAATCATGGAGTTCCTTCAATCTCACTGGATAGAGGTGGCATGAAGTGGGCTTTTGCCAGTCCGATTCTCCCCGCTGGTATGCCTGTTCAAATGCACATTTTGCAGTGCCATTTTTATCAAAAGTAACATACACGCACTCTTGTCCATTGATAATCGGCGTCACCAAATCCCCATCGCTGTCCACGACAAACAAACCTGTTTGATCAATCACCTCCAATGCCTCCTCCCTCAAATGTGGGCGAATAACATCAAAAACATCCTCAATTCGTTGCAGTTCATCTTCCATCAAAGGCGCTCCGCTTTCTCCTTTCACACAACAAGCCCCTTTACACTTGGATAAATCACAAGCGAAGAGTTCGTCGAAAACGTCTTCCGAAACCAGGGTATCTCCGATGGCAATCATGCGCACGAAATTAGGCAGGACAGACCGGAAGACCTCGTTTCCCCACTTGCTAAGGATTAAATTTGTAAACATGGCATTGGGATGGCAGCATAAAACAAGGACGTTAAGAGATCGCTACGCGCGAATCCGTCCTTTGAACGCGATGCGTTTGAAGAATTTTGCTGCTTTGCATTCGGGCTATCGAAAAGCACAAAACGGAGGGCAATTCACTCAAAGCGCCATGCCTATGAGCCTGAGTATTGAGCCAACAACCTCGTGCAATTTGCGCTGTCCAGAGTGTCCCTCTGGCTTGCGCTCATTCTCTCGTCCAACGGGCATGCTCGAACCCGAACAGCTCGATCGCTTGCTTCAAGAAAT
>JAPKAW010000154.1 GCA_028825055.1 Flavobacteriales bacterium
CTGTTCTTCTTCTGTTGGAAATACCCCACAGTCAGTCGAAGTGAAGTGCATGACCGATTTCCACTTCTACTTCAACTCCACTATGAATCAGGATTCGCTTTTGAATTCCGATGGCTGGAGTCGTTACGATGCAGGACGCGTTGTCACCCGGAGTTTTGTAAAGCCCGAATTTCATCAGCCTCCCACAATCACGGTGCACATGACGCTTCGATCAGCTGGAGACCCTTGGGACAAATCTGGCACTGTATTCATGATTCCGCCATCATCATCGTTAGATCTAAGAGCCTTTGAAGAAGAGACATATGCCCTGGACACGTCCAAGCAGACCTATCCCGCAATTCTTCCATTTGAAACACCAAAGGGCCTCACGTACCAGCCTGCCATTGAGTTGTTGCGATTCATAACCCCTTTTGGGGTTGGTCATTTTAGTGACAACGATCGGCTTGATGAATATCGACCCGTGTATGTTCCGGAATGGGCTGATTCCATTTCGTGGAATGCTGACATTTCACATTTATGGGACTCCATGGAAGATAGCCTCATGTTGGGCGTTTACATCGACACCTGGACGGAGCAAGGCTACTCTTTAGACCTTACTCTAGAGTTTACCCCAAAATCCACTTTGCAACAATCCCCCCCTGTAATATCCACCGTTTCTTTATTCAACACTACCAAGTTGAGTTCGAAACAGCAGCATTTTGATGGCTTTTCAAACGGAAATCTTCAGGTCGATTTTGTACTACCCGATGGCGCCGCTGATGTTACGCTTCACTACCATGCGACTGGACATGGCGGCCATGCAACTGGCGATGAATTTGTCCGTTGTGAGCATCACCTTACAGTTGACAGCACACGCGTTTCCCACTTTACTCCTTGGCGTAATGACTGTGCAAGCTTTAGACGATTCAATCCATCTTCGGGTGTTTGGACCGAACGAACCTTTTGGCAAGGAGACAGCATTGATGAACGCATTGCGTCAAGCGATTATTCACGCTCGGGATGGTGTCCTGGCAGTCAAGTTGATGCGCTGACCTTTCCTCTAACAGGAATTTTACCAGGACCGCATACCCTTGAGATATCCGTTCCGACGGCTCAACCTTTTAGCGACTCGGAAATGAATTTCTGGAACGTTGGTGGATACCTCAGTTACACGGAAAACGTTCCATAATAGGCTTGTCAGTCTTTGATTATTTCCGACCTTCGCAGCCACGTGAGATGACCCTCTGCAATCAGGCGTTTTTGAACGTACTATCCACGTCTGCTTAAGAAGACTCAACACAGTCTGAATACACTATCCACTT
Organism: Flavobacteriales bacterium; assembly: GCA_028825055.1. Lineage (GTDB taxonomy): Bacteria > Bacteroidota > Bacteroidia > Flavobacteriales_D > Sanyastnellaceae > UA16. The sequence goes on from JAPKAW010000154.1 coordinate 1,302, forward strand.
CGAAGATGTCAAGCATTATTTACACCCATACTGACGAAGCGCCCGCTTTGGCAACGTATTCCTTCCTCCCTATTGTCCAGGCTTTCGCAGCCCAAGCAGATGTAGAGATCGAAACGCGCGACATTTCACTTTCAGCAAGAATTCTCGCTGCATTTTCCAGCTTACTTCCTGCTGAGCAAAGGGTCAGTGATGCGTTGAGTGAGTTGGGGGCATTGGCGAAAACGCCAGAAGCCAACATCATTAAACTACCGAATATCAGTGCTTCTCTTCCTCAATTAAAAGCCGCCGTGGGCGAGTTGCAAGCCCTTGGATTTGCTCTTCCAGACTATCCCGAAAATCCTCAAAACGACGTCGAGAAAGATGTCAAGTCTCGCTATGACAGTGTCAAAGGATCTGCAGTAAACCCTGTTTTACGAGAAGGCAATAGTGACCGAAGAGCACCCGCGGCTGTCAAAGCATACGCACGCAAGCACCCGCATCATATGGGAATCTGGTCTTCGGATTCAAAATCTCATGTTTCTCACATGGAACGTGGTGATTTCTATGGGTCTGAAAAATCACTCACATTAGTGGAAGCGACACACGCTTCGATTCAATTCGTTTCCGACTCCGGTACAACTGTGCTCAAGGAAAACATTGAACTGCTCGGTGGTGAAATCATTGATGCCGCGATTTTAAACATCAAAGAGCTCAAGTCCTTTGCCAAAAAAGAAATGGACGACGCGAAAGCGAAGGACATCCTGTTTTCTGTGCATTTGAAGGCGACGATGATGAAGGTCAGTGACCCCATTATTTTTGGTGCTTTTGTTGAAGCCTTTTTTGAGACCGTATTCGAAACTCATGGCAGCACTTTTGAGACTCTCGGTATCGATGTTCGAAATGGTTTAGGAGATGTGTATGCAAAAATTGCTGCGCTCCCTGTAGCTGAGCGTGTCGCCATTGAGGAGGCACTTCAGCACGTGTATGCAGAGCGACCCGATTTGGCCATGGTCAATTCTGACAAAGGCATCACCAATTTACACGTCCCTTCTGATGTCATCATTGATGCGTCCATGCCAGCCATGATTCGGAATTCCGGCCAAATGTGGGATCACAATGGCCAATCCAAAGACACCAAAGCGGTCATTCCAGACCGTTCATACGCCGGAGTTTACCAAGCCACCATCGATTTCTGCAAGGAGAATGGTGCTTTAGACCCGCGAACGATGGGAAGCGTGTCCAACATCGGATTGATGGCTCAAAAAGCTGAGGAGTATGGATCTCACGACAAGACCTTCCAACTGAAGGAGTCCGGAACAGTTCAAGTCGTGGACGCAGCAGGCCATGTACTCTTGGAACAAGCAGGTGAAGTTGGCGATATTTTCCGAATGTGTCAGGTCAAGGATGCCCCGATTCAGAATTGGGTTAAGCTCGGTGTTGAGCGTGCAAGAGCTACCGGAAATCCTGCTGTATTCTGGCTGGACTCGAGCCGTGCTCACGATGCCGAAATCATCCTCAAGGTGAATGCCTATTTGCCGCAACACAATACTACTGGTCTGACCATCGAGATCATGTCACCCATAGAAGCAACGCACTATTCATTGCAACGCATCGTCAAAGGGCAAGACACCATTTCCGTAACAGGCAATGTATTGCGAGACTACCTCACCGACCTTTTTCCCATTCTTGAAGTAGGAACTTCAGCGAAGATGTTATCCATTGTCCCTCTCATGAATGGAGGCGGATTGTTTGAAACGGGGGCTGGCGGTTCTGCACCAAAGCATGTGCAGCAATTGAACGAGGAAAACTACCTGCGCTGGGATAGCTTGGGTGAATTTTTGGCGCTTGCTGTATCTCTCGAGCATTTGGCGACGCATGCGAACAACACAAGAGCTCATATTTTAGGCACTTGTTTGGATGAAGCCACAACCCGTTTTCTAGACGAGGACAAAAGCCCTACTCGCAAACTGGGCGGAATTGACAACCGTGGGTCGCACTTTTACTTGGCCTTGTATTGGGCTGAAGCCATGGCCAACCAATCAGAAGACACGAAACTCTCTAAGCATTTTGCAGCCCTCCATGCTTCATTGAGTCAAGCGGAAAGTACGATTGTCAGTGAATTGAATGCTGTCCAAGGACGTTCCGCAGATACGGGTGGATATTATCGTCTCAATCAGGAAAAAGCAGAACGCATCATGCGTCCGTCTTCCTCATTGAACGCTATCATCGCTGCCTTCCACGCTTCCTAATAAAGTCAGTCAATACTTCCTGCGCCTTGACAGCTGTCTTTGAGCTTGCATCGCCTTCTGTCGAGACAGCGATCATGCACAAGATGACAAAACACATCGCTTCAGCCCGAGCCAAATTATGAGAGAAAAAAAGCCGCCTGCTCCATGCAGACGGCTTTTTCTATGTCTCTCTAATTTGTACGGGTCAATTGAAATTGAATCCTACAGACAAAGTAATCCGGTGACCGGTCCCCTTGTCCAAGACATTATCAGGAACCTCCCCGTCAAATGACTTAAAGTCATCATCAAAATTAAAAAGATCAAAAGCTGCATCACTTGTGCCTTTGGTTATTTTATCAGGAACGATCGATAAGTTAACCGGGAAGTTCAAATCACCCGAACGGACATTGTAACCGACAGCGAATACAAAGCCAAGACCCGCAAGCGAAAGGTTTGGACCCGTTCCGAATTCGAAACCGCTCTTTCCTCGGACGCCAACCATTGTTGTCAACGACGGTAAGAACATGCCCTTCTCCATTCCTGCGACCATGACTACCCACTCAACCAATCCAACAACATCACCACCGTTATCAGCGAATCGTTTTTCCCACTGCCATCCATACTGCGTTGTGATGCTCGATCCATTTGGATCCATAGCAAATGCAGCCGAGTCCATATCGAACTTTCGCTGTAACATTTGAGCAGTGCTGCCGTCAGAAATGAAAGAGACACCGAAACGAGGTCCTTCCAACTGCACTACCTGAGCTTGCATTCCGTGAAAAGCAAAAGCTACAATTAACGTCAAGATAAACTTTCTCATTATAAATTACTTTGTAAATTCTGCTCGAAAGCTACAAAAGTAATTTTTAAGTCGTTGGTGGTGTCTCGGCTGGAGCCTCAGATGGAGCCTCCGATGGAGCCTCCGATGGAGCCTCCGCTGGAGCCTCAGATGGAGCCTCAGATGTAGTCTCTGCTGTAGTCTCTGCCGGTGTCTCCGCTGGAACTGCTGCTGGAGCAACTACTGGAGCCGTATCTCTCCAAATCTCCACCTTCACTGCAGCCAATCCGCGAGGTCCCTGTTCTGTTTCAAACCGAACCTTATTGTTCTCTCGAACTTCCTCTTTGGTGTTGTTCACGTGAACAAACACACTTTCCTGAGTCTCCAAATCACGGATGAATCCAAATCCTTTGGACTCATTAAAGAATGTGACAATTCCAGTACGGATTGGATCGTACTCCTCCTCCTCTCTCTTGGGAATCCCAATTTCAATATCCTCCAGCTTCACCTCAACACGGGTGCTCGGGTCTGGCGGAGTATTCGATATTTGTCCAAACTCATCAACGTAAGCTATCATATCGTCGGAATCCAAGGTCATCTTGTTTTCCTGACGCTCTAATTTTTTTACTTCCTTTTCCTTACGCTTCTTTTCCCGCTTGAGTTCGCGCTCGCGCTTACTGAAT
>JAPKAW010000006.1 GCA_028825055.1 Flavobacteriales bacterium
GAACGAGTCGCCCTTACCCCAACCCTTTCACGGACCAACTTTGGATTCCAGGTCTCGAGGGCGCCACTTTGCCCACAACAGTGCGCATCGTCAATTCCTTCGGACAAGTCGTTGAATATTTGATCATTCCAACTGCCGGAGCAACCTGGAATGCGGAGGGGCGGCCCGACGGTATCTATTTTATTCAACCCATTACGACCACTGCCTTGCCAGCAGCCACAGCCGTCAGCCGTGTGATTAAAACTTCGTCGCTGTAAATCCACTGAAGAAAAAAGGTAAAAGCAGCAGGATTTGACACCGTCACCTGCTACAAATAATGCTTAACTTTAGGAAACAGATCGAGTCAATCGATTCGACTCGAATGCGCAATCCATTGAACGAATGAAAGTTTTATTGAGTGGTGTGTTGAGCTTGGTATTGATTACGTCGGGAATCGCGCAGTCCACATGTGGATGGAATCCCGATGTCGATGCCGACTACCAAATTTCCATCATGGACGTTCTGGGGATCTTGGGGGTATTTGGTCAAGTGGACAGCGATCAGGATGGGATTTGGGACGATAGCGATTTGTGTATTGATCTCACCGCGTGCAATTACGTGAACGACCCCTCTGAAGCCTGCCTCTATGAGGATGCCGCGGGCGTGTGCGGAGGAAGCGGCGTTTTTCCCTCACTGCTTGTAGGATCGTGGGCGATGAGCATCGCAGCGGGCGCGGTGGAGGTGGGACCTGCGGCGGGCAGCAACGAATGGTATTCCAGCGACCCGGGAGGGCTGCAGTCAGCTCAGTACGATGACGTCTATACGTTCGAAGCGGACGGCTCCTTGACCACGAACTACAACGGCAGCGTCATTGATGCCTTTCAAAACTACTCTGAACAGACCTACAGCTGCTCTTCGGCCGAATTGAACTTCACTCCTGGTAGCGACAACAACGGGACCGGCAGCTTTGAATTGACCCCAGGTACGGGCGCTTGCTCCTGCCCTTTTATCGGTACGACAGATGGCGGATTGGTCTATGACATCGTGAGCCTCACGGACAACACGTTGATTCTCCAGACACAGGGAGACGATGTCAACTGCAATCCAGCTGAGCTGTATTTCACGTATGTCCTGACACGGATTGACGCTGGCAATGACGATGAAACGGGAGGAGGCTATCCCGCGGCGGACTCCTATCCTGGGATGACGCTGGTGTGGTCGGATGAATTTGACGGCAACACCATCAATTCCTCCAATTGGACACATGAACTGGGGGCTTCCGGCTGGGGCAACAACGAATGGCAGAATTACACCAACTCGACTTCCAACAGTTCCGTGGCCGATGGATTCCTCACCATCACGGCGCGCCAAGAAGGATCGAGCTACACCTCGGCCCGCATGAAGTCAGAAGATTTGCAGGAGTTCCAGTACGGCCGCATCGACGTGCGCGCCAAACTTCCGGAAGGACAGGGTATCTGGCCAGCTATTTGGATGCTCGGGGGCAACTTCTCAGAATCGGGATGGCCTTCGTGTGGCGAGATTGACATCATGGAATTGATCGGCAACCTTCCCTCCACTACCCACGGCACCGGCCACTGGGGAAGCAGCTTCAACGCACACCAATACACTGGCAACAGCGTCACCCTGCCGGGCGGCGAGCAATTTAGCGATGCGTTTCACCTGTTTTCCGTGGAATGGGAGGCCAATCAAATCAGTTGGCTTATGGATGATGTGGAGTTCTTCTCCATCAACAGCTCCCAAATGAATGGACAACCGTATCCGTTCAACCAGCCGTTCTTTTTCATCTTCAACGTCGCCGTCGGCGGAAACTGGCCGGGTTACCCCGATGCCTCCACCTCATTTCCTCAAGAAATGACCATCGACTGCATTCGGGTGTTTCAGTAAGGTGCGATACAGCGACGTTGGTCAGAACGGCAAAACCATCCGTACCAACCCCACCATCAATGCCGTAAAGGCAACAGAAACTCCGCAAATAGCGACAAACCCAAATGACAACGAAAGCACCAAACGCAGTCGTTCGCTCTTCAGTTTGTTCAGTTGATAGAGGTGACCTTTTGAGAGATTGTACCACATCGTTTTGAGTTTTTTGGTCGCTGCTTTGGAAGATCGTTTCAGAAACTCTTTTCTCCAATGAATTCGGCGTTCAATGCGTTCGTTTAGATGGTCGATGTCATTGGAATATGCCATCAACAACACTTTAGAAATGAAAGGGGTAACGGTTAGTTTACTCATACCTTATTTTACGTATTTCACCTCAAAAAGTTGCATTTTTTGAGTAAAAAAAGGCCTGTTTTACAGGGGCTAATAAGCATCCAAACACATCGCAATCTGAGCTTTAATTGGTCCATATTTCTGGATCTTGCATCCGTTAAAAAAACTGATTCAATTACTCTATTCCAAACAAAAACAATACAACTGTCATGAAGCGCACCATCCCCATTGTGGTCAAACCACTCTTACGGCGACTGGGCGTGGGTCGACACCAGCAAAAGCAGAGCCTCAAAACACGTTGTAAGCCAAGAGAAGTACATGGTTAAAACGCACGAAACTGACTGAAGAAAAGCTACTGACTTTTCTCAACCTGCTCTGTAGCACCGCAAATAGAACACGAGTAAAATGGCTGTGCTATGCTTTCTGTAGACGAAGCAAAAATCCTTACTTCCTCAAAATCTCCCGCAACTGCGTTGAAAATGAAATCAACCGATCATACTCCTTCAAATCCGCCAGCTTGAACTGATCATTGAAAATAAGGAGCGCATTACCATTGCTTTCCAAGTGGTGGAATTGGCTTCTTTGAATCAGGCTTTTGAATTCATCGGTCATGAATTGCTCAAAAGCGTCCCTATTCTCCACTTTCACCACGAAATCGGGGGAAAGGTCCGGATACATCACATAATCAATATCGCGGTGCGCCGGGATCGGAACAAATCGATCAAAAAGCCCCTTTTTCTCGATGATGAACTTGGGAATTTCATAAGGGACAATAATGCAACCCAACGTGATTTTGTACGCTTCCGATGCCATGTACGCTCCCTCGTCAAAACGCACATCATAAAACTCCCATTTGATCTCGTTCTGTTTGCCCGATATGCGGTCTGTCATGACCTCTAGCGGACGGGATTTGAAGAAGTAGAATGACTCGTAAAATGCTAGATTGCCCTCAGGCTCAGCCTCGAAATCCCAGCCATGAGATTTGGCCATTTCCTCTAGCCTCATTTCTCGTGCCGTCAAACGGTGTGCCGAAGAGGTAAGAACCTTGAGTCCCTGCTTGTGACTGGTCGACGAGATGTGCTTTTCCAATCCCGAGATTGCTACCGTTCCGCCCCCTGCATTGTGGATACTTTGAAACACGTGCAGATTTTCCTGAATCGAAAGATCCACCAAACGCGCTTCAGCCAAATCAATGCGCACCTTGGCACCCGAGGGAATCATAGCCAACAGCTTATCCAAGGCGATAGCGGACAAAAAGTTTGCGATTCCTTTGACCTTCAAGTCGTACGATCCGTCCTTCAAAGCAGATAGCTTCGATCCCGAGAAGAAGATCATTCGGAAGAAAACCACCGGGCTCACTTTAGCCAACAGGAAGTGGGTCGCCAATGCCAGGAACAAACCTCCCATAATCCCCCACAAAAGCCCTGCAGTCAATGTGATGGCTATCGTTCCGACAAAGAAAACAAGCTGCTCCACTCCTTTGGCATACATCGCTCGAAACACTTTGGGCGAAGCCAGTTTATAGCCCGTAAAAACCAATAAGATCGCCAAAGCACACAGCGGAACCATTTGAATAACAGGAGTCGCTAAGAAGACGAAAATCAGCAAGAAAATCCCGTGGTAAAGGTTCGACCATTTGGTCTTGGCATTGTTGTGGACGTTGACCGAACTCCGGACGATCACTGTAATAATTGGCAGACCTCCCAGCGCTCCAGAAACCATGGTGCTCAAGCCGATCCCAATCAGATCTTTGTTCAGGTCTGTTCGGCGCTTGTAGGGGTCTAGTTTGTCCACAGCTTTACTACTCGCTAAGGATTCAATACTTGCAATCAACGTGATCATGGTCACGGCTCCCCAAAAAGGAACGGTATTCACCTTGGAAAAGTCGGGATATATGATGGCATCCCAAATGTTGTCCGGAATGCTGACCAAAAGGCTCGGACCAACTTCATAGGCTTTTCCAAAGAAATCAAGGCTATGCGTCTCCGAAAATCCGAAGTAAAAGACAAATGGCAAGGACACCAAAAGCACCCACATGGGAGCAGGAAGAAAGTGAAAAAACTTGTAACTGATTTGCGAATGCCAAATGAGAAAAATGAGACCCGCTGCGGAAATCATCAACACAAAAGGGTTGGACTGATCGAAGTGAACAAACGCGTCAATCAAAGATTGGATCACGCCATCTGATTCAATACCCGTTCCCAGGGCATAGTGGATTTGCTTCGCCAGAATGATCACTCCAATAGCCGCGAGAATTCCATGGATTACACTGGAATGAAAAACATCTGCAAGACGCCCCAACTTCAACAAGCCCAAGACCACTTGAAGTGCTCCGCTAACGACGATCGCAGCGAGCACAAAATTGATGTGGCCCAATGATACAATTGCTGCAAGAATGACCGCAATCAGGCCTGCTGCTGGACCGTTGATGGCCAGGAAGCTTCCTCTAAAAAAGGTCGTAACCACCCCTCCAATGATGGCCGATATGATTCCCGCAATAGGTTCAACGTCAGACGCTACGGCAATGCCTAGAGCCAAAGGAAGTGCTACGAGTGAAACGCTCAAAGCCGCTAAAAGATCACTTTGCCAGTTTTCTCGCAATCCGGAAAAACCGGTCTTAGGAATAATTGCCATTGTTGCAAAATAAACCACAGAACAGCAAGCAGCAAAATGATTGAGCCGCAATCATCATGAAAACTGCTTGGAGAGTACAGGAAGATTTCAAATCACCTATCCTACTGGGCACAACTTGGAACGTCCTGAAGCCGACCCAACCATTCATATCTAGTATGACCAGGCCATTTTAACAAAGAACCGAGACTGCTCGATGGGTCCATAGATACGCGAGGCATCGAAATCCTCACTGAACGGAGAGTCTGGAGCAATAATCGGACGTGCTTGTGTTGTGTTGGTCAAATTTTTCACACCAACCGTGAGTGTATTCATCATTCCCGAGCGCTTTATGTTTTTCGGAGCCCACGATTTGATTAGGCTCAGATGAACGAGCTGAAAAGGGTCGCTGTTATCCGGTTCCGCATCGCTGTAGTAAGGCAAGCGCATGACTCCTACATGTTGGGCGGACATGTTTACCCCCCAATCCCTCCACCGGTAACCCAACCCGAGGTTTGCTGTTAAGTTGGGTGCGAACTCAATATCCTCTGCCATTTGCCATTCGTCTATGGACCAAGGAGAATCGGATTGCTCGAGCAATTGGGAGCGCAGCAGCGTTGCCCCTGCTGTGCATGACCAACCGTGAAACCCGCTAAAAACAACATCCATACCCACTCCTCTATTCCAACCTACCCCATCGATATTGCGATACACAATGGCATTGGGAAGGCTGTCGAAGTCGGCATAAATCCGATCGGTAAAGACGGTTGTAAAGGCATGGGCAGAGACCGTGGCGCTATACGTGTCGTCGCCGCTACTCCAAGCAGCACTGAGGTTTGTATTCCAACTGGACTCGGGACGCAGTCCTTGTGCGGGCTGCAGCACAGCACGCGAACCATCGAGTGCGGCATGTTCTTCGGTAAACAAATGCACGCGGCGGTATCCTCGACCGGCATTGAGTCGAAAATCAAGCGTATTCGACGGAGACCACTTGAAGTTGATCCGCGGTGCAATGATGACACCGGCATTGGAGGGCTTCTCAATCCTCAGGCCATGAATCCAACTAAACCTTTTGGAACCTCCGTCACGTTCATCGGAAGACCCGGTGTGTTCGATATACAGCGCTGGAACCAACACATTCATATCAGAATCAGCAGGTGTTTCGTCTTGATAATTATCCCACAGTATACTCATACCCGCAGTGATGCGACGGTTTTCCTTCCAACTCCAGCCACTGTGAAATGCTTCCGCATTGGCTGTGAATTCTCGGGCATTGAATGTAGTTAGGCCATAGTCAGACTGTTGTCCATGGAATGAACCTCCCCCTTGAAAAGTCATCCCTGTACCACCACGAGGAGAGCCGCCTATGAGGTATTCGCCGCGCAAAAGATCGATGCGTTCGCCATAACGATTGGAAGTGCCACGGTCTTCTTCTATAAATGCCATTGCTCCACCAAAGCGTTTTTCTGCAAAACCCCGCAAAGTGGAACGCCAATACCTTTTTTCAGTGCTGCGTTGATGTCTCAGGGTACCAACAAGTCGCTCTATTGTGGGAGCATCTGTCATACCATCCCCGTTATCATCAATGCGATTTACAAACCGATGCGCATCCAACCCCAATTGCCATGGCGCATCATCGCGGCCCCACGTCGCTGACGATGTCGCTGTAAATCGGCCATGCGTATCCAAGCCGATGCTACCCGAAGATGTTCCCGATCGCAGCGGTGACAGGACCACATTGATAACCCCTCCCACCGCTTGACTTCCAAAGCGAGCGCTAGCGGGACCTTGAATAACTTCAATTTGCTGGATCATACTCAACGGAATTCCATCGAGCGCATAGGCCGAGGCCAACCCTCCTAGAAGAGGGACTCCGTCAATAAGAACAAGCGTATAAACCCCCTCTAGTCCATTGATGTGAATGTCATTTGTACCGCAAATTCCGCAAGCGATTGTTTCACGAATACCGTTGCTAAAATCAAGCGCTTCTGTTGCATCATCTGCAGGAATCTCCCGCAGAGACTTTCCTGAGAGGACCTGCGTTCGTATTGGGCTCTCTTTCAATTGCATTGCAGAAAGACTTCCCACTATTGTTGCACCGCCCAGTAGGTAGGTGCTTTCTTCAAGGACAACCGAATGGGATTCGCCTTGAATACACGTCAGAAAACCCTCCCAAGTTGCGAAGCCCAATGCATGAACTTTGACCTGTCTGGGAGTTTGCCTATCCGTGTCTCCAAAACCACCCTTCCACAGACCACTGATATCTGAAGCCCCTATGGCCTCACCCTCAACCACCAATGTTGCGTTCGGAACGACGCCTTCATTACTGCTCACAATAATCTCGCATTGGGCCCCTGCCGAGACTGGAATAAGCATGCACAAAAACAATTGAATCCGCATCAACACCTTCATGACCCTCGCTTTTTGATCAGAAAAACGCACGTCTTTTAATGATGCAAAATGGTTGATGTCTCCTCGCCGCTCGTTCATAAGATTATTTTTTTTTGCAAATGTATACTATTTTTAGCCAGGGCTAAATATTGCTGTAACTTTGAGTTCTCCAAATCCAGTTGCAAAAAAATCCTGAAATATTGTCACGTTCGAATTAGTCCGTGAGTATCTAAGACAAACTAAAGATCTATGAATTCGATGAAGCTATTTCTGACTTTTGCGCTGACCTTCTTGTTCGTGCTACCCCACTATGCCAGCGCCCAATGCGAAGCGGATCATACGATTTACCTGACAGATTTTATGTTCACACCGAGCGAATTGACCATCATACCAGGCGAAACTATCGCCTTCATCAATGCGGAAGGAACGCACAACGTCGATGGCACGGCAGCCGGAAATCCTGAGTCCTTCTTTTTAGAAGAATCAGAAGGCGATATTGAGGGGTTTTGCATGGGCGTCGTCACATTGAACACGCCTGGAGTCTATGACTTCAGCTCCAGCGTCGGGGTGCAGGAAGCCTTGGGCATGGTTGGATCCATCACCGTAGATGCCAACACCTTGATGGACGTCTTGATTGATATCCAATACGCTGAAGGAGATCTGGCCGATCTCAATAGCTGGCAGAGCGCCTATGCGCTCAACGCGTATTTCAGTCCTGCTTTTGGAGGCGCCAACAACGACCTCAATCTCAATGGCAATGAGACTTACACCATTTTTGTCCCGACCGATGTAGCCATCACGAATCTCATGGATTTGATGAACCTGGGGCAGTTTGACATGCTTTCTTTCTATGACATGGTTCCCGCGCTCAAATATCACATTGTTCCGGGAATTTACATGGCCGGAGATTTGACAGACGGCATGACCTTGCCGACCGCTGAAGGCCAATCGCTGACCATTTCTATTGGTGATCAGGGAGCTATGGTGGATGATGCTCTCATCACATTCACAGACTTTACCGCGTACAATGGGGTCATCCATATCATTGACAAAATTTTAGCCCCCTCCGGATATCCCGGAGCGACGACTTGGGATGTGATCATGCAAAGCGACGATCACACCCTCTTTGAACAAGCGGTGCTCGATGCTGGACTCGATGACGACTTGCGCGGTCAACCCATCTTGAACGACAACGAAGACTCCCCCGGTCCATTCACTGTCTTTGCTCCAACCGACGAGGCCTTGATCAACTTTGCTGCTGACTATGGTTTTGCCGATGTGAATGCGCTGCTCTCCTCTCAATTCATGGATGACATTGTGGAGCAATACATCGTTCAGAATGTCTACGAAAGCGGTGATCTGTTCAATGGACAATCACTCCTTTCCTTGGCGAATGAGACCCTAAATATTGCGCAAACAGTGGATGGGTACACGGTCAATGATGCACTGATTACCCAGCCTGACATGCTTGCTTACAACGGTGTCGTGCATGTGCTGGGCGAAGTCAACTTTGACATTCCAGTCATCGAAGGAACCTGCGGGTCTTGGACCGTCAACATGTTCTCATTGGAAGGCTCCGACGAACCTTGGAGTGGCGGTCGACTCGACATTTATTCGAATGGAACGTTGATAGCAAGCGAATCTCCTGACATATTTGAAATGCAATCATTCAGTTTTCCGGCCAATGCGAATGCTGCGGTTGATATTGTCTATCGAGGTGCATACGGATCCAATTACGGGGGGTATGAAGTTGAAAATGAAAACGGTTACATCGTGTTTTCGTCCATCGGATCTCAAAGCACCTATGGTGCACCGCAAAGTGTTTACGGTTTAGTTCCTTGCGATGAAAACCCCACCACATGCGGTCTCATCGAGATTGTTTTTACGGATGATACCCAAGATGGCTGGTTTGGTGGAATCATGACGGTGATTTCCTCAAATGGCGTCACCGCTTCCATCCCGTTTAATCAATTCTACGAAGGCTTCAGTATTAGATCGGTGATGGCATCCGTCGATGCGGGACCCGTCGATTTCATCGTGAGTTCGCCCGGCTTCTATCCCGACATGTGCGGCTACATTGTCAAAGACGTCCAAGGAAACGTCATCCTCGAAGAAACCAGCCTCAACGAACCTCCTCCGAGCACTTACGGCCTCGTTATTTGCGAAGGTGAGTCGTCCAACATTGCAGATGGCGTAGAGGTGTTGTCCTCCCTTAGTGCCTACCCCAACCCTGCCAACGGTATGGTGCAACTGACGGGATTGGCCGCCGGCTTGAAGTGGGAAGCTACACTTGTCAGCGCAGCGGGCAAGTTGATCAAAACGTTCAACGGAACTGGACCTCAATCACTTGAATTCTTCGGTCTAGAAAGTGGTTTATACACCCTCAACTTGATCACGCAAACAGGTGAGATGAAGACTGTGCGACTGATCCAAAACTAGTGCTATGACCGCCGCCCGCTCATTCTTCATGGGCAGTGATGGATCAGCGCGTGCATTGCTGCAGTTTCGAAGCGATGGCCGCGGAAAAACCATCAACCCTGAAGGGCTCGTTGTAACATATCAAGACGGCGATCTCACCACGTCTCGTATCCAATGGATGACCACAGGCCGAGTGTTTACCGGATACCAATTTGGGCCTGAATGGCGAGTAGACCTGAGCTTGGGTTTAGGCGTTCAGCGATTCAACAACGGGGCGAGTGCCACTTCCTCTGATATCGCCTCATAGGAAGGTCGACTCGTCAATGACAACTGCAGTTGGGCATCACAAGGTTCTTCACGCCAAACGGTCAATCTCGGGATTGAATGCGTTCAGAGACGTAGCTTCGTCACCATGTGGAATGAGCTCAATCATCGGCTGACAAAAACGTATCAATTCGAAACGTTTGCCGAGGCATTTACCTTCTTGACTGAAGTGGCGCGATTATCGGAGTTGCATGATCACCATCCTACCATTCACAATGTCCATGTGCATGTCCGCTTGGAATTGACCACCCACGACGCAGGCAACACCATCACGGATCGGGACCGTAAATTGGCCGCGGCAATTGACGCGATTCCCGCGAGTGCGAAATGATTCAGGACGCGCGACGCACCAACTCGGCATGCTTGCTAGATTCCCTTTTGAACCGTGGCAGACTGCAAGTACCGAGAACAATGGAGGATTCAATTTAAGATCTGACAGCGATTATAAGCTTGCACACCCTCATCTATCTCCTTCTGAATTCGATCATCTCGATCTGAAAAGAAAGCCAATGCAAGCCCTCCAACAGCGGCATTGGCGATGCCAAATGACACGTCCCCTTGATCAATTGCCAAAATGCCAACAAGCATTTCAGCAAAACCAAACTGAGACGTCAAGAAATTCCAACTTCTCATCTTTTTGGCCTTTGCGAAGTGATCGCTTGCCATCGGACAGCCTGAACTTGAAATGCTCAATGCTCGACCTGGTCTCATTTTCTCCCCTTCTATTTCAATTCTATGATTCCCGACGGAGTGCATGATTTGTTGTGACATCATTCGCACCAGCATTCACAGCAGCGACTTTGGTCTAGGAAGCCATACGTATATCACAGAGGGCGATAGCACACTCGCCACTTTCTCCATCGCGCAGGACTTGGAGAAGCGTATTCCCATGATCAAAAAAGCGGCAACGATGATCGATGATGACCTCGTCTTTTATGCCAGCCCATGGAGTCCTCCGGCATTCATGAAGACCAACAACCACATGCTCCGAGGTGGAAAATTAAAACCTGAATTCTACCAAACGTGGGCGGATTATTTCGTGAAATTCATCGAAGCGTACGAGGCTGTGGGAATTCCGGTGTGGGGCGTCACCATTCAAAACGAGCCCATGGCCACGCAACGTTGGGAGTCGTGCATCTACTCCGCAGAAGAAGAGCGTGACTTTTTAAAAAACAACCTCGGACCCACATTTGAACGCGCCGGATTCGGCGATAAGAACATTGTGGTATGGGACCACAACCGCGATTTGATTTCACACCGTGCCAACACCATTTTCGAAGATCCAGAGGCCTCGAAATATGCTTGGGGAATTGGATTTCATTGGTATGAAACGTGGACGGGAGGTGAAGCGAAATACGACAACCTCAAAAACATCAACGCCTCGTTTCCCACGAAGAACCTACTGTTCACGGAAGGCTGTCAAGAAGGATTTGATGCGCTGCATTACGAGCGGTGGTCCAATGCAGAACGTTACGGAAGCTCCATGATCAACGATTTCAATAGCGGCGCTGTCGGTTGGACGGACTGGAACATTTTGCTCAACCAAAATGGCGGACCCAATCACGCACAGAACTTCTGTTTTGCCCCCATCCATGCCAACACCGAAACGAACGAACTGATCTATACGCCGACCTACTATTACATTGGTCACTTCTCAAAGTTCATCGAACCCAATGCCAAGCGCATTAGCACCACGGTCAGTAGAAGCACATTAGAGAGCACGTCGTTTCGAAATCCTGACGGGCGCATTGTCACCGTGGTCATGAACAAAACCGATACCCCCATTGCATACAAATTGATTGTCGGCGAGTCGGAAATTCCGGTCACGATCAAGGCTCATGCCATGCAGACACTAACGTATTGATTTTCCATCACTCACCGTGCCCCTCACTAAAGCAACGGAAGGCGTGATGAAGGCGTGATGAAGGCGTGATGAAGGCGTGATGAAGGCGTGAAAGTCTACAATCGCTGTCAATTGCTGAACTAGGCCATCCAGAAAAACATGGTAACACTTGCCCTGCGTCCAAAAAAAAGAAACCTTCGTTTTTCGTTAAACGGACCGTTTTTGCGCAGCTCTTATTACTCCCCTTCCACTACTTTTTCAGACCAACCGTCCTCAAATAATTTGATGAATAGCTGACCTCGCTGTGGGTGCCTAATTTCTCGTCCCATGAGGTCTACCTTTTTGATGCATTTTCCATGGTATTGACGCTGCGGATTAGTCGTTACTGACATGGCCTCAGCACCGAGCGGTTGCTGTTGCGTTACGCAATGCACCATGCCACCCCACAACACCATGTTCTGGCAATTGATGCCAATAGCTGTCCGATCGGGATAGAGGCTTTGAACGATTTCCCGGGCGACCTCGTCCATAGGGTCGTCATACTCGGGCACCAGCACCACAGCATTGCCAACGTAATAATTGACATAACTGCTGCGAAATCCCACGCTTTGCCCCCAGGTCGTTTGCACCGGAAATTGAGTCAATGGAAGATTCACTCGCGTGTAGAGCGTGCCCTCTGCATTTTGAGCTTGGTCAATGATGTTTCGGTCACCGCTACTGACGTACCAATAGGCCAAGTCCGCGTTATTCATTGTGACCAGTGTGTGATCACCTGCAAATTTCACAAAGCCATCAATGTGCTGATCCGTGATGTCCTCATCGCCTCCAAACTGCCCATCCAGCCAAATAATTTGTTGAACCCCGAGGTATTGGCTCAAGTAGGCCTCGATTTCAATTTCTGTCAATCCCGGGTTCCGATCATCGCCTGTGATGGAGGAACGCGTGGCCATCAGCGTCCCCTGTCCATCGACTTCAATCGCTCCGCCCTCTAAAACCATCGCGCTCAGGTCAACGACTGGGATATTCAAGTTTTCAGAAAGAGTTGAAGGCACAGCATCATCCAATGCAAACGGTGTATCTCCTCCCCAACCATTGAATCCCCAGTCCAGGACTACCCACTCATCTTGATCAGTGTGGACAAAAATGGGACCGTTGTCTCGGACCCAGAAGTCATCGTTGGGACAAATCTGAAAATCAACTTGCCCCATATCGATATCCGCCCCTTGCAGCAGATTTGTGATGTGCCCAACCTCTTCGACATTGTAGGCTACAATGTGCACCCGTTCTCCTCCTGAAAGGGCTTCAGCCATCGCTACCCAGCTGGATTCAACATCCTCTGCGCCCGAGCCATACGTGTAATTGTGGGGCCACTGAAGCCAGGTACCCTCATGCGCAGACTCCTCATGAGGCATGGTGTACTGGGCAGACACATTCAAGCTCAAGAAGCCACAAAAGAACAAGTGAAAAAATCGCATGACAAGTTGCTTTACACGCAATTTAAGTCACAAATCAGCAGAACAGCATGGAGCTTAGGGGCCGCCCCAAACTCAAACATTCTGAGGAAACGCGGGTGGGGAATCTATCATTTGGAGGCGTCTTTGGAGGGAGTCCAATGCGAAGAAATCGTCACATTCCCATTCAATCGAAATACCAGCGGTGACTCACGTTTATGATCGCAATGGATTGGAAACTCAGAAAATCTAAATCTGTATCGCCCAAACCCGCCTCCAACGACACATTCCATTCACCGCAAAGAAGGTTTGTTCGATCACTCCCGCGGCGAGCCAATCGCTTCTTCATCCGTTCCGTTACTTCATTGGAACATCGAGGGTTGGGCAATCCGAATGCCACGTAAATGTGGCTCGGCCAAACCCTAATTCCGGCTGAAAGGGTTCTTCCCGTGTTTAGATTCTTAAACCCCCTTCCAATTTTCATGGTTGCAAGCGTAGGAACTGCAATGCCCAGTTGGAAATCCCAATACTGCCGTTCTGAAACGAACCTCTTCGTCCCATATAAAAAAGAAACCCCTGGAACGACCTCAAGAAGAGAGCTCGTGTAACTCAGTCCAACGTTCGTTTCCAGATACGTTTCCTTATTCTGGGCAAAGAGCACGGAAGTACATGCGAAACAAATCAAAACACCCGTCAGCCTTTTCATGACGTGAAATATAGGCTTATTCCGCTGTTTGAATGTTGCGTATACCCTATATTTTTGGCGCATTCAGTTTGATCTCAATACCATTTGAAATCAGCGCAACACATCACATTCGTAAGGTCCACCCATTGGCTCACACCTCACGCACTCCTCAAATTCAAAGGATGTAATTCATGGAGGAAAAGGACGAATACCCTCCAGAGATAACTTCCTCCATTAAGTCTTTGTCGTCCTCCGCACAGGCAACCAAAGTCCGTATCGAAAATGAGCGCAACGCAGCTTTTACACTCAACGTACTCACGGCGCTGTCCTTTCTTCCGGTGAAAGGCAATGCATCCGGTCCGCGTTGGCAAGAGGCATTGATGTTGACCCGGCACACTTGATTAACCAAATGATCAATGCACCGTCCTGAAGTGGCCGCATCCGTTGTGAAAATGCTGACTTGCTGGCCGTAAGCACTTTCGGCAATGTCGGTCAACACCTCCTCAAAATCATCGAATTCTAGAATCGGACAAACGGGACCAAATTGCTCTTCACGGAAAATAGCCGTATCCCGATCGACGGGGAAAAGAATGGCGGGAAAGAACATATTGCCCTGAACCTGGCCTCCCCTTTCATTTACAATCGCAGCTCCCTTGGAAACGGCTTCATCGACATAGGACTGCATGGCTTCCACTTTGCCTACTTCCGGAAGTGGCGTAATGTCTGTATTGTCGAAGGGACTGCCCCAAACCAAGGCGTCCGTGGCTCTAGAAAATGCATCGAGGAACGTTTTTCGTATGTCCTTGTGCACGTAGATGACCTTCAAGGCTGTGCAGCGCTGGCCATTGAAGCTCCAAGCGCCCTTCACGCATTCCTTCACGGCCAAATCAATATCTGCATCCGCAAATATGATGGCGGGATTTTTCGCTTCGAGACCAAGCACTTGCCTTACCCGGTTCGGTTTGGGGTGCTGAGAGATGAGTGCATTGCTGCTTTTGCTATTGCCAATGAGGGCAAGGACATCAATTTTGCCTGTTTTCATGATGGGCGATGCGAGGGTCCGGCCGCGACCAAAAATGATATTCACGACTCCCGGAGGAAAGCTCTCTGCAAACGCTTCGAGCAAGGGCGTCATCAGCAATACGCCATACTTCGCAGGCTTAAAGACACAGGTGTTCCCCATGAGCAAAGCAGGTAACAACACGCAAAACGTCTCATTCAAGGGGTAATTGAAAGGACCGAGGCACAAAACCACACCAATGGGACCTCGCCGAATTTGGGCCAGCGTACCACTCACCGAAGTAATGTGACTCCCCTCGCGGTGTAAATTTTTATACTCTGCGACCGTTTCTTTGAGATAAATCACCGTCCGATCAAATTCTTTCTCTGCATCCGAGCGTTTTTTGCAGATTTCCCACATCAACAAATTCACCACCTCTTCTCGCCTTGGTATGATGAGTTCAATGAATTTTTCCATCGCCGCAATGCGGACACCGGCCTCTGCCGTCGGCCAGAACCCCCTACCAAAATCATACGCTTTTCTTGCAGACTCGAGGGCCTCAAGAGCCGACGCCTCATCCATGTCGGGGGCTGAACCTAGCAATGCCCCTCTTTTATCATCCGCATCTCCTGTCAGGATGGGACTGCGAACTTCTGCTCGGGCGCCCGACCATTCCAAAAGTTTTCCGTTGATCAGATAAGACGTGTGGTGATTGAGGGGAGGTGCAGCGTGTGAAATCATGTCCACTTAACCTCATAGACAGGCAACTTGTTTAGCGCACAGTCTAAACGTCACGAAAAAAACGAGGGCATGATCCCCTGCTGAGAAGAGCATGCAATTGAGCGGTTGCCGATGAGACACGCTGTCCTTTCTTCATACTTGACTCCTCAGCATTCAAGTCTAGCGGGAAGAAGAGAACTATCAAGCCGGACCATTTCTTGACAACAATTGAGAGGCTATTTTCTCATCGCCTCTTCTACAGATTTAGCCGTATCCAAAACCGTTTTTTTGAGCGGCATCGGTTTCCAATTGAACGTTTTCATTGTTTCGCTAACATCACCGTTGAACGTATTTCCAATGAACGGCAGCATGCCTTTGAGATCGTCACATTTCGTTGCTTCAGCAGGATCCCGTTCTCAAGATAAAAATGCATTTCACATCCCCTCTGCACACAACTCACGCCATAAAAAAGAGCTTGTTTCTCGATGGCCACTAATCCGAATACCACTAATTTCGGGAAGGGAAAATTGAACCCATAAAGCGCATGTTAAAACGATTGAACCGCGAGAGAATGGAGGAGGTGGTCAAAATGAATCAAGAAATAGGGTCGAGCGTTTTTGTTTTTGAAGGAATCAAAAATGACCTTTTCTCTCCGACCAAATATTCCATTGCTAGCCTCAGCCCGGACCACATTGAATTTGACACTGTCAATGAAATTGTGAACATCAAATTCGAGTTGAGACAAAATGGTATTGCGGGATATTTTAGACTCCACCAAGAAGACTTTTGTTTGTATTGTAAATATGGACAATTGAGTTTCTTGAAAAGCGGGGATGCCTTCGTGATGCAGTTTCCAAAGCATCTTCTCAAACTAAAAATCAACGAAGTCAAGGCCCATCGGCGGTTTATTCAAAGATTGTACAAGGCCAAAAATCAAGAATTATAACTGAATTTCAGTGCTGAAAAATCGGTCGGTATCCAATCATTGACAACGATGTTTTCGGGAATCATCCATCATTCTCATTCACTGCTTCGTCCACTTTCTTCTTGACATTGGACGTTTTCGATTGGGATGCATGCGATTGATTGATCATGGCCAATAAACCCCACATGTATAGGACGAAGATGACAAGCCCCACAGCAAACATGAGCTTATTCATAGCTGATCTTTTCTATCGTTCTCACGAATTTGATTGAGCACCGCCGAGAGTGACAAAATAGAAGGCACCCAAATCCCTACAAAGATTCCTTCCAACTGGTTGCCTGTAAACCAGAGCGAAACAGAAAAGATGAATGAGACAAATGCGAGTAGTACTGGATAATATTTTAAGAGGCTCTCTTTCATGGCGATTATTGGGTCATTAACAGAATGGGTCATTCACCAAAAACTCCTGTTCTCGGCTTTCGATGGCTCATAGGACTCGGTGATTTCAACTTAGACCCCAATCATATGTAAGGATATAACCTTTGGGAGGGCAGATTGTTTCAACCACTCCAAAACACCTCCCGCCTTGCAGATCAAAGGAACAGCGTCAATGATCAAAGGGGATTCACCAGATCTCCTCGCAAAAACCCGAATATAAATTCACCTCATTTTTTACAAAAAAAATCGTTCTATGCAGTTGAAACGATCCTTCACGCATCTCACATGGTGCGGTGGAAATAGTCCCAACCCAAAAGGCAGTATTCATCATTGGGAATTCGGAAATTCTCTAGCGCAGGACTTCGAGATGGACCAACATATTTGGGCTCGGAATACCTCGAAGTCATCCCCCTTTAAACGCACTATGTGAAACCCACCCCGTAATTAACTAAATGGAATACAGACATTTGATTCATTACATAAGCCTTGACTCGCCATCATGCGCGGACAAAAACACACTTGACGTTTCCTCTAAAGTAATTCGATCGGCATTGTTGAATGCTGCTGCACGAAGAGTCGACAGCACCTAATCCCCCTCATCTACATGGCCACTCGAAACGGCGCCTGCAGGCGCAACGTGAACAGCGAGAATCCTATGGGCTTCCGTGCGCACTTTGCCTGACTTCTTCAACGCCCAAAGACGCTCTCTTGCCGCGCGACTAGCGGAGTCTAAGTCTACCACAGGGTCCAGGTAGGTAGTGTCCAAATCAAGCCATTGACGCTCCAACGGCGGAATGGTCCAAGGCGCATGAAGGGAATGTGATGGAATTCCATGTAACTCGGGAACCCACATTGAAATAAAAGCTCCTTGAGGATCCCGCTCCAAACCTTGCTTAACGGGATTGTAAATTCGAATCGTATTGATCCCGGTCACTCCTGCTTGCATCTGGAACTGACTGTAGTGAATTCCCGGTTCAAAATCGAGAAAGCACCGCGCCAAATGCTCCACACCCGCTTGCCAAGGATGGTCCAAATGGTGTGTCAAAAAACTAACCAGCATGGCACGCATTCGAAAATTGAGATATCCCGTGGCGATGACACAGCGCATACACGCGTCAACAAGTGGAACGCCGGTCATTCCATCCTTCCACGCTTGAAGTGTTGCCGGTGTGCCTTGATAAACAACCCCACGGTAACCTCGATTGACCGATTCAAACTCCATGCGATCCTCAGCTTCAAATTTTTGAATAAAATGTCCTTGCCAACGCAGTCGACTGCCAAAGGCCTTCAAATCGGTTTTAGCTCCGGGCACACTAGCCTTTTTGTACGCATGAAAAACCTGGCGCATGCTCAAGCAACCCCAAGCGAGATATGCAGACAGTCGACTGCACGATTGTCTGCTCGCAAGGGGCTGACCGATTTGTCGGCGGTATCCCTTGACTCGGCCCTCAAAAAATGACTGCATGTAACGGTGCGCATGGCCTTCACCTCCCATTTGAAATGGTCCCAGCAGACCAGGGTCTTCATCATGAGCCACCAAAGGACAATCAACAATTCGGAAATGCTCTGGCCATGAAATCGCAGCAAGGGTTATTCCTCTTAAACACGAAAGCGAGATAGGTTTTGTCAACCGAGCCAGCATGGTGGCATGCCACTCCGTTGCCCAGCCATCTCGAGAACGTCGCCCCCTTTGCACAGCTTGTTGCGGTGTCTCAATCCACTTGATTTCATTGCGATCGCACCACAATTGAAGTGCCTTGTCGCGATCATAGGTATGTCGTAGCCCCGTCTCCTCGTAGCTGTAAATTCCGCGAATTGCGAATTCTTCAGACAACCACTCAAAGCATTCCAATGCATCGGCATGAATACCCTCCACGTTTACAGGCCAACCCAAATCCGCAACCTCTTCTTGCATTGAAGCCCACGCCTGCCAACGGAATTTAAGATGCCGATTAGCGGTCGTAGGATGCCTCAGATTGGAAGGCTCGAAAATATGGAGCAAAAGAACGGAGTGTCCTGCTTCTGCAGCGAATTTCAAAGCATTGGCTAGAGGCTCGTGATCCCGAAGCCTTAAGTCTCGTTTAAACCAAACAATGTGGATGTTCTCTGCTAATTCCGGTGGCACAGAAATTGAACCCCTTTGCCTCATGGAAGGTTCAATTGAAGCAATTGATTTTGAATCTTAGAAACGTTTAGCGGAACCAAAATGGCAACAACGGCATACAACGAGTGGAAAGCACCAAACCAAACTATTCCCTTATAGAATCGGGGTGCGATTTGGTTAGGCTCCTTAGAACTGCAAGATCAACGGCTTGTGATCACTGTACTCTTACCACTCCTTTAGATTGCCAACCGACATCCTAGAAAGGCGTTCGCAAAACCACTCACCTACCCGCTAATTCTTCTCTTTATTTTAAACCCCGATTTTTTTTCGAGGCTCGACGATATACCATGAAGCCAAGGAGCATCAGAATGATACTTCCGGCCACTCTTCCCGCATTGTAAGAGTTAGACTCTTCGAGCCCTTTAATCTGCAGCAATTGATAGACCGCAATTCCCATCATGACAATGGACACCAAAAATGTTAAAGCTTTTCTCCGGTTATTCATCCTTACCATGGTTTCAACAAAAAAGGCAGCGAATGCTGCCTTTTTATTATCAAAGTCGTTTCAATTATTTTGTAATGACTGTGGTGGTGGGATTGTAAATACCAAAAGTCAGTGAATTAATCAATCCGTCGATGAATGTATGCGATGTCATCACCTGGTAATTCTCAGCGCCTCCTGCCATTAGATGTGGGTTAGAAGTCGCAATTGGAACCAAACCGTACACTACAAAGTGATTTTTCTCTTTGACTTCAACGCCCGTTTGCGGACCATTTCCAACCATATAGGTATGTGTATAGCAAGAGGATAACATTAGGACCATGGCTCCAAAGAAGAGGAAGTTTTTCATGTTTTGTATGTTTTATTTTTGGCAATGTAGTAAAACAAATAGTTGAATTGCGCCTTTAAAACTTCGAGTACCACTCACGCAGCATTCGTACGTTCCATTTAGAACTAGCGGAAGTCTAGCTTTCTTTTGGACTTCAATGAGTTCATGGGTTGAAAATCAATCGAATCAGAAGGTGCACTCAAACAAATAATTCATCCATCGACGTTTTAGCCGAAATGGTTCAAAAATTATCGTTTAATGGTGTAAATTGAGGCAGACGACTTACCAAATACGCCGATTACATGAAACAGCACCCCACCATTGCAATGCGTTCAATTCAATTGATCAGTTGCGTTTTCATCTTGTGCCTTTGCCTTGGATCAGCGCAAGCACAAACGACTTCATTCTGGGCTGACAGTGAGCTTTCTCTTGAGCAAAAGGAACTCACCGAAGCAGCTGCTTATCGCGCACTCAACGTTGATCAATTGGCCCTCGCAGAAATTTTAAAAAATGCTCCGTCACAAGAGGCCATGCTGGCCAGTCAATCTGCAGTGATCATCTCATTTCCAATGCCCAACGGCGAAAACTTGGATTTTAAGGTTGTTGAAGCGTCTGTGATGTCAGCAGCTTTGCAGAATCGCTTTCCAAACATTCGTTCCTACCGAGGTGTTGGACTTGACAACCCACTTCAGCAGGCACATTTCGACTTGAGCCCAAACGGACTGCATGCTATGATTTTAAGAGAAGGCAGCACCGTATATATTGATCCGGTGCGCGATTCTGCTTCACCAGAGAAACATATCAGCTACACGCGCGAAGCCTTCTTCAAGGGAAGTTCAAAAACGTGGGATGGCTGCACGGCCCTGCACGCAGGTGAAAAAGCTCCCTCAACGTTCTCATCCGAACAGCATTCAGATCTCACACCGGTCCAAATGGGCTCTCAACAGTTCCCATCGCCCGTACTTCCTCTCATGACGGAAAATGGCGAGGAGTTACGGACCTATCGACTTGCGTTGGCTTGTACCGGCGAATACGCACAGTTTCACGGAGGCACGGTTAGCGGCGCTCTCGCTGCAATGAATACCTCCATGGTTCGTGTCAATGGGGTGTTCGAACGAGACATCGCAGTGCGCATGATCATCGTGGACGACAACGATCAATTGGTCTTTCTCAATGCAACAACAGATCCTTACACCAACAACAATGGTGGCACGATGCTCGGACAAAACATCAACACCTGCAACAGCGTCATCGGATTAGGCAACTATGACATCGGACACGTATTTTCCACCGGTGGTGGCGGAGTCGCGTATCTCCAGTCGCCCTGTGGCAGCAACAAAGCAGGTGGTGTTACTGGACAAGGCTCACCCGTAGGCGACCCTTTTGATATCGACTATGTGTGCCATGAAATGGGCCATCAATTTGGCGGAAACCACACCCAAAACAACAGTTGCAACCGGTCATCGGGAGCAGCATACGAGCCGGGATCTGCCAGCACAATCATGGGTTATGCAGGGATTTGCTCTCCCAATCTTCAAAGCAATTCGGATGATCATTTTCACAACCACAGTTGCAATGAGATGATTGCCTTTACCGTGAATGGAACTGGAAACTCGTGCGCATTGATCTCTTCAACCAGCAATGTTCCGCCCACTGTGGAAGCGGGAACCAATGGGTTGGTCATTCCGGCATCTACGCCGTTCGAACTGACCGCTACGGGTAGCGATTCGGACGGTGGAACAATCACTTACAATTGGGAAGAATACGACCTCGGTCCAGCAACGGCTTCTGGAGACAATAACCTCACGAACCCATCTGGAAATCAGCCCATCTTCAGATCTTGGCCATCGTCGACAAGCCCAACGCGTGTATTTCCGCGTGTCGCCGACTTGGTCAATGGAACGACCACCATTGGAGAACATTTGCCGACCTACTCGCGTCAATTGAATTTCAAGTGCACAGTTCGAGACAACCAATTGAACGGTGGAGGATTTGCGGACGACCTCCTCACCATGAGTGTGGATGGCTCATCGGGACCCTTTATTGTGAACGCTCCAAATGGCGGTGAGACGCTGAGTGCTGAAGATTCTGCCGCTATCACGTGGGACGTTGCCGGAACCAATACAGGTGGCGTGAATTGCGCCACCGTCGACGTCTATCTTTCTGTGGACGGAGGCTACACATGGCCTTACGAGTTAGCGACCAACGTCTCAAACAACGGATCAGCGACTGTTACGTTGCCCAATGTCCTTTCATCTTCAGCTCGCATCAAAATCAAAGGCACGAACCATGTCTTCTTCGACATCTCCAATGGCAATTTCGCCATCGAAGAAAACGCTTGCCCGGACTGCGGATGCACGGATGAAACGGCTTGCAACTATGATCCGAGTGCTACGACCGATGATGGCAGCTGCATTCTTCAAGAACCTTGTTCTTGTGAGCTCACAGGAAATCAAGTAGCGAGCCTCTCTGGTGGCGAAACAAGTGAGCCTTTAACGCAATCTGCAACATCCCTTGCCCCACTGACAACCATTGCAATTGAACTAGAATTTGACAATACTGGCAATACCTCGAGCTGGGCAGCCGATATGGCGATGGCCATTACCTCTCCTTCAGGTGAGTGCATCTCCTTTGGCGGTTACAACGGCTCTCCTGATGGCTGTACAAGCTTGGGGAACTATCAAGTGGTGTGGCCTGCGACATGGGCTGTTTCCGCCAATGGAAACTACGCCGCCACGGTCGATATATCTGGAGCGAACTTGAGCGGTTCAGGCGATTGGAGCGTCGTTCTTCACAATGGCTATGGCGCCTCTAATGGAACAAGCTACCAAGTAAACTGGATCATTCAAGATTTGTGCCCAGAAGACACCGTCATTGATGGCTGCACGGATGAAACGGCTTGCAATTATGATGAGAATGCGAGCAATGACGACGACTCCTGCACCTACGCGACTGAAGGATTGGATTGCGCAGGCAACTGCGTGAACGACCAAGACGAAGATGGCATATGTGACGAATTGGAAGTCGTCGGTTGCACAGATGCGGATGCTTGCAATTATAACGGCGCTGCCACCGACGAAAACGACTCATGTACTTACGCAAGCGCAGGATATGATTGCGATGGAAACTGCATCTTGGACACCGACGGTGATGGCCAACCAGATTGTGAGACCCTCACTTGTGCGGAAGACTTGAATGGCAACGGAATGATCGAGGTTTCAGATGTTCTAATCTTTCTTGGAGACTTTGGATGCAACGAAAACTGCACCGCTGACATCGATGGAGATGGTTCAGTTGGAGTCAGTGACATTCTGCTCCTATTGGCCGCATTTGGCGAAGAGTGCTGACGACTCAAGAATTGGTTCACGAACTGATGGGGAAGGACCGAAAAAACCGAGCATTGATTCGTCTTACCTTGCTCACTGCCCCCCTTTTGCCTCTTCGCTTAAATAAACGAAAGATGCGTTGAGGGTGCCATTCATGGTGCTTTCTAATGTCCCTTCGAACATGCCATCAGAATAGCCCAATTACAAGCAAAGGAATAACGTAATTCCTCAACTCCAGAGTTCAGCACCCTTCGCGTCACACTATGCGTCACGTTTTTAGAATTGATCTCATTGAAAAAGACTCGAAACAGCGGGAGTCGCAAAGGGCTAACCCTAAAAGAAATACTCGCATCACAATCAATTTGGTTAAAGCTAGCATAACCAAAAGAGCATCAACGGCTTACAACGAGTGGACATCACAATTCCAAACC
>JAPKAW010000007.1 GCA_028825055.1 Flavobacteriales bacterium
TCGCCCTGTTCGCCTTGATCGCCGGAAGCTCCGTCAGGACCTGCTAACGACGCTATGAAGTCATCTACTGTTCCTTCATTTCCGGCAGCAACCCAAAGATCATACGCGCTCTGTCCAGAATCACTCAAGGCAATGGCAACAGAGCTATACACGGTATCAGCAATCATCAAATACAAAGTGTCATTCACGAAGAGTAGCTCTTGCAATTCATTTTGTGGATCTTCATCTCCAGGCAGAATCAATTCAGTCAAATCAACAGAGAAGTCCGTGTTCCAAACCGCTAGAAAAGGTGTTAAATCTGCAAATGTGATGGTGCCGCTGCAATCAAAATCTGGATTGTAGGGAAGATTTTCACACGAGATTTGAGCACTTAGATTTAAGGTGCCCAACATGAAAATCAAAGGAAAAAGGAATTTCAACTTCTTCAGATTCAAAAATTTTCGAGAGAATATCATGGCACGATTATGAGTTCCCCAATATAATGCCATTTAAAGGGTTCTAGATGCATTTCAGTAATTTTTGTCGATAATAAAGTTTTACTCAGCGATTTTAAGGGGTATTTCACTGGATTGGGTTTTTAATTTTATTTCGGACATTGGACCATGAAACAGAGAATCTTGGACGGGTTGTTGATGGGAATGGCAGTGTTCATTGTGGGGGGGGCATTCATCGGTTGCCAACAAGGAGGGGCCAGTCCAATGGCGGAAGAGGGACGAAATCAGGATACATTGATTGTTCTTTGCTCTCGACTTTTTGAGAGCAGAACGTATGAGCAGTACTTGGGGCGATGGGCTTCGGATTCATTGATCTTGCAATTCGTGGACGCAGGAGAACTGGATGAAGGAGGGTGGTCTAAAGCACTGGAGACATCGAACGGGATACTCCTCACTGGGGGAGCTGATTTGGATCCAAAACTTTACGGCCAGGCCGGTGATACCATTTTGTGTGGAGACATTCAACCAATTCGAGATTCCATTGAGAATAGGCTTTTGAATTGGGTCAATGAGACGGGTGTACCCTGTCTCGGTATTTGCCGAGGATTGCAGCACATGAATGTGCATGCTGGCGGCACATTGGATCCGCATTTGCCAAGACTTCATGGTAATATGCACCGAGCAGGACTGCAAGGAAGTTCACGGGATACCGTCCATTCAGTAAGTGTTGTCTCGATTCCTCACGGCGTTGATGTTGAAGTCGGCAACGAAAGTGTCACGATTTCACACCACCATCAGGGCATTGATGTTTTGGGTCAGGCATTGAAGGTTTGGGCAATCGCTCCCGATGGATTGTCAGAAGGTATTGTGCATATGGATACAGCTCGTTTTCCATTCTACGTGGGTGTTCAGTGGCACCCAGAACGATCGAATCAAGACCAATATCTGGTCGAACCAGTCGGGGAGGGATTCGTCAATGCCATGCTGGATGCTCAGGAATAACGAAAATAGCCTTAGCGTTCTGGCATATACGCTTCAGCGCGATTTCGAGCATTGCCCCGGACATTCAGCCAAAACAAATTGATGTCGCCAACATGCCAGTTGTCGCGGTGTAAAAACCTTGAAAACGGGACATCGGGCGGCATGATTTGCAAAACACCGCGCTCCGATCGTGCTTGAATTTTACCTGCATGGGCAAATTTCATATTAGACAATACCACTCCCTGATGGTCCTCTAAGGTGTTCATGTCACCGTATAGTTTCCAAGTCACGGGATGTGTGCAAATGGGCAACTCATCTCGGTAGCCCAACCATTTGGGGAAGTAACCCTCTCCGTAAGACATCCAAGAACACAAGCAGCCCACTTCGTCGGGTTTCTCGCAGGCCCTGAGGTGTTCAAACTCGCTAGGATACCAATCAAAGCCGGGTCCGTAAGCAGCCACAAGTTGAGAGGAGAGGGGTTTTCCATCAAAAAATTCTTGGAGCAGCCAACGCATGTGAAAGCTCCCTTGGCTGTGGCCTGCTAAAATGATTCCGCGTCCATTGTTCCAATGCTCCATGTAATGCAAAAAGGCGTTTCGGACATCGGAATACGCCACTTGAAGCGCTGCAAGACTAAGACTGTCCTGCCATGTAAACACACCGATATGCGCTTGGCGATAGCGCGGAGCATAGAGTTTGC
Organism: Flavobacteriales bacterium; assembly: GCA_028825055.1. Taxonomy (GTDB): domain Bacteria; phylum Bacteroidota; class Bacteroidia; order Flavobacteriales_D; family Sanyastnellaceae; genus UA16. The sequence continues at coordinate 2,116 of JAPKAW010000007.1, forward strand.
CGCCGACGTTAAAAGCGGATGCTTGCAGCAGCATGGTGTATCGGTCGGCTTCTTCATTCAGTTTGATGTCTTCAATCGCAGCATTGTAAACTGCTCCGTTGAAGTACTGAGTGGGGTGCACAAAAAACACATCGACTTCAAGCGAGTCGTATGGCGGGGAATCAGGGAGTTTTTTCGGGATTTTATCAGAAGGGTCAACTCTCCAAGGCAGAGAGGCCCAATGCATTTCATTTGAAAATCGAGGTTCTTCGGAGAGCGTGAAAGCCAATTCGCTTTGATCTTGAAGAGAAACACATCCCGATAGAGAAGTTGCTGCAACAATGACGACAAGAGCAATGCGGGGCCAGAGGTGGAGCAGAGACATGGTGCAAGTTACTGTGCCCTAAGGACTCCAACGACCGTCTTGCGACAGATCTGTTAAAATTGATTCGAAGTTGATTCCAACAGATATATCTTGCCAACCATTCTTATCTGCTATGAAGAAAAATCACACGACGTCGTTCAGCTGGGTTCTCTTAGGTTTGTTTCTAATCCAAGGCTTTCAATCCACTCAGTTGTTAGCTCAAATTGATCATATTTCCGTGATGGACCCTTTGGAGATCCGGCTAGATCGATTGGAAAAAGATCCATCGGAAACCCAACAGAGAATATTGCGTGAAGCTTCAGGTTGGAATCAATGGACAGAAGCCCACCCGAAATGGCGGGCCATCATGTCTGAAGCTACCGGGCTTCCGCATCGGGCTTTTGGTCCTGCAGTGCCATTCTCTGGGAACAATTTGGCAGAAAAGGCTCAACATTGGTTTGATTCAAGTATGGATTCTTTTGGGATTGCATCTCAAGGGATAGCGTGGGATATTCATACAGGAACGGGTCGGCATGAATGGGCTTTTGCAGAGCAAACGTTCAATGATATTCCGGTTGAAGGAGGGCGTTTGACCACCAAGTGGTTGAATGGAGAGTTGGTCCTTTGGGGCGCTGATTGGTACCGTAACATTGTAGTACCTGAAGGTGAAGTATTGTCGGATTTGGCTCAGCAAGAAGCGGCTACCCAAGGCGTCGATTTCGATGAATGGGGAGTGGTTGAATCGGGAGACTTACGCCTGGTTCCCATGGCAGATAATCAAGGAGGTTTGGAATGGCGATTGATTCGCAATTGGATGGTACCTGGAAGAGATGGAGCAATCCCCCGCCGCTACCAAACATGGGTGGATGTGTATTCAGGAGAAATCGTGATGCGTGTCAACGAAGTGAAGCACATTGACGGAAAGTGGAGCATGCCTGCAACTGAAAATAAGCCAGAACGTGTGGTTCGTCGCATGGGGATTGATCGTCCTTCTATGCTTGTAATCAGTGGAATCATGCAGTCGGATGTCCATGACATGTATCCGTTTCAACTCCCGATAGAGGGAGTGATGCCGCATCTAGCATTGTCATTCGGAGCGTCAACAGTCTTCACTGATGCAGAAGGTGGATTTATTTCGACGGCAACAGGGCCGCAAGAGATTGATGTGAATTTGGAGGGTGCGTGGAGCTCTGTATACACGTCGGGTGTTATGCCGTCGACCTCTGTCAATTTTACTGACGGATACAATACGATTGGTCTCAATAACTTGGGTAACCTGAAGGAACGTTCGGCCTACCGTTCCGTTTCGAGGATTCACGACCACATGAAGGAGCATCTTCCTGGATTTGATGGGTTGGACTTCTCCTTGACGACCAACATTGATGTGGAAGGGGAGTGCAATGCCTTTTATGATGGGGTGAGCATCAATTTTTACGATCTCGCCGGAGGGTGCAATCCGACTTCTTTGATTGCGGATGTGGTGTGGCATGAATATGGACATGGCATCAACGGTTATTTCTACAATTCTTTGGGAGCCAATTTCAGCAACGGCGCTATGAATGAAGGCTATGCAGATTTGTGGGCGATGTCGCTTGGTGACATTGCGGAAATCGGTAAGGGTTTCTATACCGATAACGAAGATGGCATTCGGCGATACGATTTAGAACCAAAAGTGTACCCAGAGGATTTGGTCGGAGAGGTTCATGCAGATGGAGAAATTATTTGCGGTGCATGGTACGATACCCATTTACTTCTTGGAGGAGATTGGGATGCCACCATGGCACTCTTTGTGGATGCATATCCCGGACTGCAGGCGGTTGTTCAAAATGGAAATGAAGGACAGGCTTTTACGGATGTGCTGATCGATGTGCTTCAAGCAGACGATGACGACGGAGATTTGTCCAATGGAACCCCCAATGGCATGACGATCATTGAAGGCTTTGACATTCATGGGATCACGGTCTTTAGTTATGCCGAAATTGAGCATGATCCGATGGAATTTGCTGCGGCCGATGAGGCACTCATTATCGAAGGAGAAGCAGACATTCTCTTTCCTTATAGCTTGTATTTCAATGCCGTGAAGCTGTGGTACCAAACCGCAACGAATGGGGATTGGGTCGAGATGGACATGGCCAATCCCGCGGGGGACAGCATGTTTGAAGCGGAACTTCCCGCTCAGCCAAACGGTTCTGTAATTGCTTATTACATGGGCATTGTCGATGATTTTGGAGGATTATCGGCAGTCACGCCGATTGCTGCTGCAAATGATCCCCATCCCAATTTGCCCCACTACCTTTTGGTGGGGGTCGATCCGGTTTTGGTCAATGACTCAGATGATTATTCCGATTTTGGTAGTTGGACAACGGGCATTCCTGGAGAGGACTCGGCGACAACGGGTATTTGGGAGGAATCGATTCCTGTAGGCTCCTATGCCGAAATGAATGACGCGAGTACGATTGTGGCGCCAACGATGGATCACACCGTAGGATTTGCAGGATATGCATTTTTGACGGGTGTAAACCCGGGCGTCAATGATGGTATTGGAGCCAATGATGTGGATGCGGGACACACGACATTGCTGTCACCCGTGATTGACTTGACGGTGTATGAAGAACCCATTATGTCATACTGGCGATGGTATACAAACGCACCAGCTTCAGGAGCAAATCCGGCAGCGGATTGGTGGCAAGTGGAGTTATCAAGCGATGCTGGAGCAACGTGGCAATACGTCGAGAACACGCTTCAGCAGGATATTTCTTGGCGACGCATGGCCTTTCGTGTGGCCGATGTGATCGACGTGACATCTCAATTTCAAATGCGCTTCATTGCGTCAGATAGTACCACGATTGGGGAGTATTTGGATGGAGGTTCACTCATTGAAGCGGCGCTTGATGACATCATTCTCTATGATAGAGCCAATCCAGATGGGGTTGCTGAAGTTGAAGATGACATCGTCTCGGGATATCCAAATCCAGCGACGAATGTTGTGCAATCTGATGGTTGGATGGCTGGATCAACTCTTGACTTGTATGACGTTGCAACGGGGCGACTGGTGGAAAAGCAGCGGGTTGGAGGAAGTGGTCAGGCCACGTGGAATGTGGCTTCCATTGCGTCCGGGACGTATGTGCTTTCCGGAGTGAATACGCTAGGCCGTCCAGCGAACTGGACGTTTGAGGTCAAGCGTTGATTTAGATTTCTTCCAAATCGCTGGAAGGTAACCAGCCTACATTTCCATTGGCGAGAGCGATCTCCCATTGTCCTTCGACGCGTTGAAGGATTCTGACTTTCGTGCCTTCGTGCAAAACAAACAGGGTGCTTGCTGCTGCACTTGGCTCGCTTAGCACATTGGCTTGATCTACCATGACAATGGCTTCTTTGCTGCCGTTGATTCTTTTAGACGCTCCGTATGTCATGCTCATGCAAACCACTCCGATGGACAATGCGGTCGTACCGATGGTTCCCAGAATGCGGCGATTTCCAATAGTGTTTTGCCACATACGCAATCCAAAAGCGATAAATCCGAGAGTCCAAAAACCAATCATCAAACGGAACCACAACGGATAGCGTCCTGGGGAAAGAATACGCTCCCATATATCTTCAATACCTGCTGTAGGAAGCGCTTCAATGCGGTCAATGACCCGGGCATTGGTGAGAATGAGATTGCTTTCTAAGTCGGAATTGGACGGGTTGAGCCGCTTGGCGCGTTCGTAATGCAAAATTGATTGGCCGAGTTTTCCTTGCTTGAAAAAGGCATTCCCTAGGTTGAACTCAGACTCAAAATGCAAGTGCCCTTCAACGATGCTCTCATACCCCGCTTGCGCTTCGTTATAACGCGCGTCAGCATACGCGATGTTGGCAGCTTCAAAATTAGATTTGAGGGCTGCTGGCTCTTGTGTCCAAAGTGAAGTGCTACCCAGTACAATGAGTAGAACCGATATGAATGGCTTCATGCGTTCCATGTTTTTTCAGTTTGGTCAACCAGTCGAGAAGCGATCTCTATCATCTCAGTTGGGGGAGGAACGCTTCCCGGAGCAAAACGAGCCATGTCAATCCGTTCCAATACAACCATCCATTCAACGGCACACGAAGGGGCGTGTTTTTCCAAAGCTGCTTGCAAGTTGTCTCGCTGGTTTTGACTGGCATTCCAGCCCAACTTGGCGAGTAAATAAGTTTCCATGCCTTTGCCAAGAGCAGGATAAAATGCGTTTGCATCTTGGGCGAAACTCTTTGCCGCGCGCAATTCACTGCGAACCTTTGAACGTGCTTGCTTCTTTCGGTAGCCAAGCGAGTCACGTTGGATGAGTTCTCGTCTTCGGCGGAAAAACCAGGCGAGTCCAAAGAAGAGAGGGCCAAGCGACAGAAAGCCAATAGCCCATAATTTTCTTCCGTTCCAATGTGCTTTTTGAAGGCATTTGCCGTTCCAATTTGTTTGAATATAGCGGATGTCCTGATTCAGCACTTGAACATCTGTTTTTGAGTTGTAACTCATTCCTGACTCTGGCACAGATTCATTTCGTTCAACGGTGATAGTAGGACCTAAGTGACGTAGTGATTGGTAGTCGCGCTTCAGGAAATTGAACCAAGAGCCTTCGATGGGGGGGATTTGATACGTCCCCGGGCTTCGTGGAATAACGACATAGCGGAACACTCTACTACCACTTTCACCTTGCTCGGTGATCTTAATCCGGTCTTTTACCTCGGGGTCGAACACTTCAAATTCAGCGGGCCAATTCAAGTTGGGCTCTTGGATGAACTTGAGGTTGCCCTCACCGCTATATGTGATTTCGACGGTCACGGCTTCATTGGCCACCGATTCTTTCGCTGAAATTTTCGTTTGAACCTTTAGACGTTTGAATGTTCCGAGATTGTCGGTGGGTAAAGGCTCTGGCAACGGTCTTATACGAATGGATACTGGATCGGATTTGGCCGATACATTTTTGCCGTCAAAGAAGGATGTTCGCATGTACCCTGTGAGCTCGAATCCGGTCAAACTGATGGTCCCTGTTTGTTGCGGAAACAGGACTACGGTCCTAACATTGGCAACATTGTAACGTCGTCCTGCTATGACCTGTGGCTCCCAGCTCGGGTCAGATTGCCCGACGACTTCTTTCCAGAACCCAGGCATTTCAGGAACCACGTATTCGCGGACATCCAAGTTGCTCGCACGGTTGTAAATTTTGAAAGTGGCCACGATGGGCTCTCCGATAAAAACGTCATCATCAGAGACTTCGATAACACAGGCCAAATCGCCAAGGGCGTTACTGCGTTTTATTTCTTCGGGATTGACATTGCTCGAAATAACCCGGAGCTGAATCGGTTTGCTCGTCACAATGCCCGTTGGTCCATTAATCTTGAGCGCCGGTATAGTGATGTCCTTTTGCACCACCACGTTATAGGTGAATGTGTAGGAGGTTTCGGAACTACTCTTTCCGTTGACCCACGAGTTGCTTTGTGATGTCGTTGGTCCTGATCGCAATTTTAGACCACTAATTTTCGGGGCTTCGATGTTTTTCCGAAAGTTCTTTAACGTCAACTTCAGTTGAATATCTTGGCCATATCGGACAGGATTTTGATTGACACTGGTTGTAAAGGACACCTGTCCGATTACCTGGAAGGACGCCATGGAAATGAACAATGCCAAAAACAAAAAACTACGAGGCGGTATGTGACGTAGTGATATCATTACCAGTCCTTTTCAATTTTTGATTTCTTCCCTTGGCCTTTTTCTCTGCGTAATTTCGCTTGAATTTCGCCTTCTTGTCTTTCAAGGTTCTCCAAGATACGCTCCATGTCTTCTTGTGAAATCTGACCTTCTACCTGCTGAGGTTCTTGGTCTTGTTTTTGGTCCTGTTTTTGGTCCTGTTCTTGGTCCTGCTCCTGGTCCTGTTCTTGGTCCTGGTCTTGGTCCTGCTCTTGGTCCTGCTCCTGCTCCTGGTCCTGGTCCTGTTCTTGGTCCTGGTCCTGTTCTTGGTCCTGTTCTTCCTCTTGGTCCTGTTCTTCCTCTTGGTCCTGTTCTTCCTCATTTTGCATACGCAAGGCATAGGAGAGGTTGTAACGAGCGGCATCATGGCTTGGGTCGGCGCGCAGTGCAGATTTGTACGCTTCGATGGCGCTGTCAAATTCATCTTCCATTAGAAGTGAATTCCCCGTATTGTGCCAGGCGTCGGCCTGCAACGATGGATCGTTTGTTTCTTGCGCAGCTCGCTGAAAGGCCTTACGCGCTTCCAATTGCCGTCCCTCCTGTTCCATGATGCTGCGCCCTCGATTGTACGCAGCTAGAGGACGCAATTCAGAATGGGACTCACCCAAAGCAAACAGGCTGTCCGCGTTCATCTCGGCTGAACGATAGGCTTCAATCCCCTGGATAATTGATCTTTTTGCTTCGGTATTAGTTTGAGCCTGCGAACAAGGGATGGCCGCAATAAGAACGACACAAAGCACGGGCAAGAATTTGAATAGCATCCGACTCATAATTCCGAGAATTTAGCTTTTGAAAGGACTTTTCTGAAGGATATTCCGACCAAGCTTTCGATCAGGATGAGGAAAAGTGCGGCAGCAAGAAAGTACTGGAACAAGTGCGTGTAATCGGTGTATGAAAGCGTCGCCACTTCTTGCTGCTCCATAGAACGCATGGCATCAAAAATTGGATTGAGGTTAACCAATCCTTGACCAGCGCGAATAAAGGTTCCTCTGCCCGTTTCCGCGATTTGAATCAACGTAGCCTCGTCCAATGCTGTGACGATGGGCTGGCCCTCTTGGTCGGTCTTGAATCCTTTTGAGCGTCCGAAGCGATCATATAAAGGAATAGGCGCACCGTTGACGGTCCCCATTCCGATCGTATGGATTTCAATAGAGGCCCCTGCAATTTGTTTCGCGATTTCTACGGCGTCGTCTTCATGGTTCTCACCGTCGGTCAAAACAACAATCATTTTAGACGCGAGAGACTCGGGGTCAAACCCTGCTCTGCAAACTTCCATGGCTCGACCTACGGCGGTTCCTTGGACAGGGACCAACCCGGTGCTGACCTGGCTTAAAAACAACTTGATGGCGCCATAATCGGTCGTAATTGGACATTGCACATAAGCGTCTCCTGCGAATACAACGAGTCCGACACGGTCACCGTCCAACTGTCCAACGAGGCGCTCTATGGTCCGTTTCCCCAAGTCCAGTCGGCTCATTCCAACGTCCTCGGCTTCCATGCTGTTAGACACATCAAGAGCGATCATGATGTCCACGCCTTCGCTTTGGACCTCGCGCAAACGTGCCCCCACTTTTAAATCCATGATGCTGAATACAGCACATACCAAAGCCAAGCGCCACAGAGCAAACTTCCATCCCAAAAGTCGGGGTCTCCAATGTGGCAGTGTATTCGGCCAAAGATGCTCATCGGCGAGTCTTTTGGCCCACTTACTCTTTAGATTGTAAGACCAAATAAATAAGGCAACTGAAGCAGGAATAGCCAACAAAAGAGGGCCCCAATTCAAATGACCCCATTGGACATTGGGGGCGATTTGCCGAATTCCATACCACGCAAGGCCAATCACAATCCAGAACGCCACCTCGGTCAATACCAAAGCGACGCCGGTAGGGAAGGCGCGGAATCCAGTGAACTTTTTATTTCGAGTTCGTCTCATAGGATCGAACGAATCAAAAGGTGACTCAACAAGAATTCGATCAATAACGCTAGGACTCCTGCCAAAGCGAAAGGGAAAAACTCTTCGGTCCTTTGGTTGTAGCGCAACACATTGAATCGGGTTTTCTCTAAGGTGTCGATTTCATCATAGATGGACTCGAGTTTAGTTTGATTGGTGGCTCGGAAATATTTTCCACCCGTAGTTGAGGCAATGTTTTTGAGCGTCTCCTCATCAATTTTGACTTCAATCCAATCATACTGGTATTTGTTGCCAATTTTACTCACGGGACTCTTGGCCTTCCCGATGGTTCCGACTCCGACAGTATACACTCGAATGTCGTTGAGTTGAGCCAATTGACTGGCGTCCATCGGTTCGATTTGACCGGCATTGTTGACACCATCAGTTAGCAAAATGATCACCTTGCTTTTGGCTTTGGAGTCCCGCAGTCGATTCACGGCTGTAGCCAGTCCCATTCCAATAGCTGTACCACCTTCAAGTAATCCAGTTTCCAGTGATTCAATGCCATTCATTACCACACGTTGATCCGTGGTCAAAGGGATTTGAGTGAATGCTTCTCCTTCGTACGCAACGACTCCAATCCGGTCATTGGGACGTTCTTCCACAAATTGCACAGCGACTGCTTTGGACGCTTCTAAGCGATTGGGCTTGAAATCTTTACTTAGCATGGATGCGGACAAGTCCATACTGAGTACAATGTCAATCCCCTCTCGAGTGAGGTCTTCAACAGAGGATGAAGATTGTGGCCTTGCTGAGGCGATGACAAATAATCCAATGACCAGTGTTCGAATTCCAAATGGAATTTCTGGAATGAGTTGATGAAACTTCTGCCTCCAATTTGGTTGGCTTTCAGAGGACTGCCAACTCCATTGCAATCCAGTTTGTGCGCTTCGTCTGGTGCCCCAAAGCCGAAGTAAGAAGTGCACCAAAATGAGCAAGCCAAGCCACAGCCAAGACGGAGATTCCCACTCGTAATGCTGGTGGGCATAGCGGGCGGCAAGCCCCAGCATCAAAGCTGCAATGATGTGTGGAATTGAGATCCAAAGCGCTCTGTTCATGATGTAGAATTGGATTCGGTGGCTTCTAAGTTGGGAAGCGTTTGTTCTACGAACCGAATGGCTCTTTTAACCACTCGGATGTGGTCATCTGCTGTTGGATTCCATTTGGCAAATTTCACCAAATCCGTTAATTCCAGGACATTCAATAGGGTTTCAGCATCTTCAGAGAGTAATGGGAGGTTGGGGATTCCCCTCTTAATTTCTTCGGTCGAACGCTCCAACGCTCGAAATTCGAAGCGACCTTCCAAATACCTTCTCAAGGCTTCGCTGGTGTTTGAGTGGTGTTTTTTGACATCGCCATTTGCCCAGATGGCATCGGATTCGATGCGCTCTAAATCTCGAAGAGCAATGAGGTGCGCAGGTTCGGTGGGTATGGATTCTAACGGGGCCTCTTTCTCTTGCGAAGGCTCACGCGCGCGCCACTTTCGAATGACCCATACCGAAAGGCCAATCGCACTGATTACAGCTAAAATCCAAGGCAGCCATTGGATAAAGCGCTCGGAAAGGCTCCATTCGGTAGTGCGAATGTCAGCGGCGCCGGCAATTTCACCTGCTTCACCACGTGGCGCTAAGAGGACGGTCAATTCCAAAGAATTCGAGAAAATTGTATCGGCTCCGTAAGGTATTCCCACGGGGGGAATGGCGATAAACCCGCTGTCCCAGCACGTCACCATGTACATGCGGCGAATGGCGAATGCAACCGATCCGTTTTCTAAGTCGACGACCAGTGTGTCCGTTTCGAAAGGGCCAAGCAGTTCAAGCCCGCCCGGTATCGAGTCTTTCCAATCGGGCCAAGAAAAATCAGCTTGATTTTGCCGGATGTCTCGAATCCCGACAATGGTCAAGCGAGTCTGGTCACCAATGGCAATGGTCGTGGTGTCCAATGCCATCGTGACAGATTGCCCATGCGTCTGTGTATGCATGGAGACCAGCCCGATTGTCAGGGCTAAAGTGCGCAGGAGGAGGAGAAGTCTATCCACGACGATCAAACAATTGCATGAGCGGTTGCACATAGGGCTTGTTGGTCATGAGGACCGCTTGGTCGACACCGGAGCGAACAAACATGGAATTCAACTGTGCCTCACGTTCCATTTCAGATGCAAGGTGTTTCTTCCTTGCACGCTTGCTACTTGTCTGCATCCAACGGACTTCCGACGTTTCTGGATCTTGCAACGGCAGCCAACCCACATTGGGAAGTGTTTTATCAATGGGGTCTGTAACACGCAAGGCGACCATGTCGTGTCGTCGACCGGCGTGCTTCAAAGGTTGTTCGAAGTCGTCATCTCTAAAATCCGAAATCAAAAAAGAGATGGTCCTCTTTTTCATTGCAGAAAGAAAATGTCCCAACGCTGAGGCGATATCAGTTCCCTTTCCATCCGGCTCGATCTCAATGATTTCTCGTATGATGCGCAGTACATGAGATCGTCCTTTTTTAGGAGGGATAAACTTTTCAATGCGATCGCTAAACAAAATGGCTCCCACCTTATCGTTGTTGCCCATAGCGCTGAATGCAATGACAGCGCTGAGTTCTGCGATCAATTCGCGCTTGGTGCGCTCGCGTGTTCCAGAGGCGTTGGAGGCGCTGACATCAATGAGTAGGAAGACGGTTAATTCACGTTCTTCCTCAAAAACCTTCACGTACGGGTGGCCCATTCGGGCAGTCACATTCCAATCAATGGTCCGAATTTCATCACCGTGCTGGTATTCGCGGTTTTCGCTGAACGCCATGCCCCTTCCCTTGAAGGCGCTGTGATACTCACCGGAAAATATCCGATCGCTCAATCCGCGCGTTTTCAATTCCACGCGACGAACCCGTTGAATTAACTCCGTCGTATCCATGATGCTTGGTTCATCAAGTTCCTCAAGGAACTTGGATGTGGTCCATTATTTCGGTGATGATTTGCTCCTGACTGATGTTTTCCGCTTCTGCTTCAAACGTCAAGCCGATCCGGTGTCGCATAACATCCATGGCGACTGCACGAACATCTTCAGGCGTCACGTATCCCCGGTGATTCAAAAAAGCATGGGCCTTGGATGCGATGCCCAAGCCGATGCTTGCACGTGGACTCGCGCCGAAGCTAATGAGTTGTTTCAGATGACCCAATCCGTGATTCTCAGGTTGACGAGTCGCGAACACCAACTCGATGATGTAGCGCTCAACTTTTTCATCCATGTAGATTTCGCGGACCAACTCTCGCGCTTTGGTCACATCGGCTTTGGAGACTACAGCACTTGGTTTCCGCATGCCGCCTGCTTTCAGGTTGGCGCGAACAATTTGCTGCTCTTCGTCCTTGGTGGGATAGCCGATGACGACTTTTAATAAAAATCGATCTACTTGAGCTTCAGGAAGCGGGTAGGTACCTTCTTGTTCTACCGGATTTTGGGTTGCTAAAACCAAGAATGGAGAGGGCAATTGAAAGGTCTCTGGACCAATGGTCACTTGACGTTCTTGCATGGCCTCAAGCAATGCGCTCTGAACCTTAGCCGGAGCTCGGTTGATTTCATCGGCCAAAACAAAATTCGAGAAAACGGGTCCTTTCTTGACCTTGAAGCTTTCTTCCTTTTGATTGTAAATCATGGTTCCAATCAAATCCGCGGGCAGCAAGTCAGGTGTGAATTGAATGCGGCTGAAATCTGCTTGAATGGCGTCCGACAAGCTTTTGATGGCGAGTGTTTTTGCCAATCCAGGGACACCTTCCAAAAGAACATGGCCGTTTCCAAACAGACCAATAAGTAGCTTGTCTACCATGTCGCGTTGACCTATGATGGTCTTGCTCATTTCCATACGCAAGAGGTCGATGAACTGACTGGCTTTTGCAATCCGTTCATTCAAAGCTCGAATATCAGGGGCTCCTGAATCGACCTGCTGTGTTCCGTTTGCTTCAGATAATTCTGAACTCTCCAATGCAGGATGGACGTTTCCTGCGATCTTGGAATCTTTATAATCGTTTTGTTCCATGCGTCTAGTGACTAAAAGTCATTTGGGTTGAAAGCCTCGCGAATATACCTTTCGGTTGTCAATCTGCTTCTGCTGAATTGGTAAAATCATGTTAAACAACTGGATCTAATTTGCTCATGCCTTCTTCATTTAATACGCAAGCCTCTCAACCATTTTCCAAGATCATCGACGGTGTCAGGGAATTTCATGATCGATTCGGAATAGCGAATGCACCCAAATTGAATGGTGCACTTCCTTCGGATGTGGTTCGTTTACGTCACCGCTTGATGGCTGAAGAAACGGACGAATACCTGGAAGCGGCCCTAAACCATGACACCATTGAAGTGGCCGATGCTTTGGGTGATCAACTGTACATATTGTGTGGCACCATATTAAGTCATGGAATGCAGCATGTTATTGAGCAAGTGTTTCAAGAAATACAGGCTTCAAATATGTCCAAATTGGGTGCTGATGGCAATCCGATTTACCGGGAAGATGGAAAGGTCATGAAAGGGCCGGGCTATTTCCGGCCGGACATCGCCGGGGTGCTGGAGTCGACTCAATCCTCAACCTCTTCGGAATGAAGGCTTTTTTTATTTGGGCCGTCGACAAGGCTAGGGGAGGTCACCCTTTTTGGTTGAATGTTTTTTTTAAAAAAGCACTTCCTTTCAATGCTCCCCATGGAATTCGTATTGTGGAAATGAGAAGCGCTTTGGTGCGCGTTTCATTGCCCGACCGCCGGCGCAATAAGAATCATTTGAATGGAATGCATGCCTGCGCGATGGCGACCGCTTGCGAGTTTACTTCAGGACTCGCTGTGCTTGAGCGCTTCAATATGGAGGATTATCGGTTGATCATGCACCGCTTGGAGATGGACTACCACCGCAGGCCATCTCGAGGTGCTTGTGAATCCCGCGCTGCAATCCCGCAAGCGTTAGAACAGGAAATACGGGATGAATTGGCATCTTCAAAGGACCGTGCGAGTCGGTTTTCTATGGTGTCGGAACTTTTTGACTCAGAGGGTCAACTTGTAGCTACGGCCAATGTCCATTGGCATGTTAAGCCTTGGGATGCCGTGAAGTTTGGTCGCGCATCGTGATGCCGTTGATTGTCTTGTGGATTATTTGATTGGGTGGGGGTGCGCCGCTTTGTGCTGCGTATCTTTGTGAATCCAATTGAACAAAGGCATGATCAACATTACCCTTCCCGACGGTTCTACCCGGAAAGTTGAATCTGGTACCACTGCGCACGATATCGCATTGGAGATCAGCGAAGGCTTAGCACGCAACGTATTGGCAGCAGAAGTCAATGGCGAAGTGTGGGATCCCCAGCGTGAAATCCACTCGGATGCTTCATTGAAGCTATTGACATGGAATGACGATGCGGGCAAAAACACCATGTGGCACAGCTCTGCGCATTTACTGGCTGAGGCGCTTGAAGCGCTTTACCCAGGAGTGAAGTTTTGGGTAGGCCCACCTATTGAGCATGGGTTTTACTATGATGTTGATTTTGGTGATCAAACGTTTACGGACAAAGATTTCGCGGCTGTTGAGCAGAAGATGCTGGAATTAGCCAAGGCGAAGAACCCTTTTATTCGGAAGGAAATTTCAAAGGCAGATGCCATCGCTCTGTTCGAAGCGAAAGGAGATGAGTACAAACTTGATTTGTTGGAAGGTCTCGAGGATGGGACCATTACATTATATACCCAAGGAAACTTTACGGACCTATGCCGCGGACCACACATGCCGCATACGGGATTTGTGAAGGCCGCCAAGGTGATGTCCATTGCCGGTGCTTATTGGAAGGGTGACGAATCGAACAAGCAACTGACCCGTGTTTACGGGATCACGTTTCCGAAAAAGCAGGAATTGACGGCCTACCTCGAGTTGCTGGAACAAGCGCGTGCGCGCGATCACCGCAAGCTGGGCAAGGAAATGGACTTGTTTGCCTTCTCTGACAAGGTCGGACAAGGACTTCCTTTATGGTTGCCGAAAGGAGCTGAATTGCGCTCTCGACTCGAAGACTTTTTGAAAGAGGCACAGCGAAAGGCTGGCTACCAGGGTGTCATCACGCCGCACATTGGAAACAAAGAGTTGTACATCACTAGCGGGCATTACGCCAAATATGGTGCTGACAGTTTCCAACCCATTCAAACACCTTCGGAAGGAGAAGAGTATTTGCTCAAACCGATGAATTGCCCTCACCACTGTGAGGTATACAAAGCCCGTCCTCGCAGTTACCGCGATTTACCCGTTCGGTTTGCTGAATTTGGTACGGTTTATCGATACGAGCAATCAGGCGAACTGCATGGGCTGACCCGCGTTCGGGGATTCACGCAAGACGACGCCCACATCTTCTGTACGGCCGATCAGGTCAAAGAGGAAGTCAGCAATGTCATCGATTTGGTGCTGTACATCTTTAAGATTTTGAATTTTGAAGACTTCGTAGTCCAGGTGAGTTTGAGCGATCCCGAGAACCCGGAAAAGTACATTGGTAGTGATGAAAATTGGGAGAAGGCAGAACGCGCCATCCAAGAAGTTGCTGAAGAAAAGGGGTTGAATACCATTGTTGCATTGGGTGAAGCGGCATTCTACGGTCCGAAGTTGGACTTCATGGTACGAGATGCCATCGGTCGAAAATGGCAATTAGGCACCGTTCAGATTGACTACAATTTGCCGGAGCGATTTGAATTGGAGTATGTCGGTGCTGACAACAGTAAGCACCGTCCCGTGATGATTCACCGAGCACCATTTGGATCTATGGAACGTTTTGTGGCCATATTGATTGAACATTGCGCTGGAAAATTCCCGCTTTGGTTGACTCCGGAACAGGTGAAAATCCTGCCGATTTCAGACCGATTTAACGAATATGCAGAAGGGGTTTCAAAAGTCCTTGAAAATCACGATATTCGCGCCCTCGTAGATGACAGGTCTGAGAAGGTTGGGAAGAAGATCCGCGATGCGGAACTTGAAAAGATTCCTTACATGCTCATAGTTGGTGAAAGCGAGGCCGCTGAAGGAACCGTATCTGTGCGTAAGCAGGGAGAAGGGGATATAGGTGGATTGACTGTTGAAGCTTTTGCAGAACGAATTCGTTCTGAAATTGCTGAGATGCTTAAGAAAGAAGACTGAATACTCATTAAATACCACGCGTTATAGCTATTCGCAGAAAAAAGACCCCGTACAGGGGTAGGGTACGCCAAGAGGAACTTCACCGGATCAATGATAAGATCACGGTAGCGGAGGTTCGATTGGTAGGTGACAATGTGGAGCCTTGTGTTATGAAGACACAAGACGCCATTAACCTCGCCCTTGAAATGGAATTGGACTTGGTGGAGATTTCCCCTAAGGCTGAACCACCTGTATGTCGGATCACGGAGTACAAGAAATTCTTGTATGACCAAAAGAAGAAGCAGAAAGAAATCAAAGCGAAACAGCAAAAAGTGGTTGTTAAGGAAATCCGATTCGGACCGAATACGGATGACCATGACTTCCAGTTTAAGTTGAAGCACGCTCGGAAGTTCTTAGAAGAGGGTTCGAAGTTGAAGGCATATGTCTTCTTTCGCGGAAGAACCATCGTTTTCAAAGAGCGCGGTGAGATTTTGTTGTTGAAGTTTGCACAAGAGTTGGAGGATATAGGAGTTGTTGAACAATTGCCGCGATTAGAGGGCAAGAGAATGACAATTATATTCAATCCGAAGAAGAAATAACCTAAAAATCCGAGGCCATGCCGAAGATGAAAACTAAAGGAAGCGCTAAGAAGCGTTTCAAATTTACTGGGAGTGGGAAGATCAAGCGAAAGCACGCCTTTAAGAGTCACATCTTGACGAAGAAAGGAACGAAGCAGAAGCGGAATTTGACGCACACGACAACCGTTGATAAAGCGGACGTTCGAAGCATCAAGCGCCAACTCTGTGCTTAAGCAGAATTGCCCTAATCTCACTTATAAACCATCTGGTTTTGTTGAACCCGGTATTCGGTTTTCAAGTGTAGCCTTTGAGCTAACACCGCATACCAAAAAACACAAAGAACATGCCACGTTCTAACAATGCAGTAGCGTCGAGGACACGCCGTAAAAAGGTCCTCAAAATGGCGAAAGGGTACTACGGTGCTCGTAAAAACGTCTGGACGGTCGCGAAAAACGCCGTTGAAAAAGGATTGCTCTACGCCTATTCAGGCCGGAAGCAACGAAAGCGTCAATTCCGCTCTTTGTGGATCTTGCGAATCAATGCTGGAGCTCGTGAGCACGGTATGTCGTACAGCACATTGATGGGTTCGTTGTCTAAGAAAGGAATTCAATTGAATCGTAAAGTTTTGGCTGATTTGGCCATGAACCATCCTGAGGCCTTCAAGGCTGTGGTGGACCAAGCGAAATAACCACCGTAAGGTGTTTGCATAAAAAAAGCCGTCTCCTTTGGGGACGGCTTTTTTACTTCAGTAGATTCTTGAATCAGTAGCGTTCAATTCAAAGCACGAAGAGCCCGTTCTTTGGCTTTCGCAGCAGCGGTGTAGTCTGGTTTAAGACGCAGTGCTTCTGTGTAGTCATCCAAGGCACCTTGGGTTTGTCCCATGCTCTCTAACGCCAGCCCTCGATTGTAGAACGCTTGGTGATAATACGGCAACCGGTCGATGGCTTCGCCAAAACAAAAAGCAGCACAGTCATAAACGTGCAACAAAACCAAATGAATTAACCCTTGGTTGTAAGATGCCGTAGCATTTTGAGAATCCATTTTGAGAATTTTCTGGTACAGCTTTAGGGCTTCTTGGTAACGTCCGGAATCTTGCAGAAATATGGCCAAATTGTAGTGTGGTTCGACGGCATTGGGTCGCAACTCCATGGCGGATCGGTAGTACTCTTCGGCCAAAGGGTTTTGTTGACTTGCTAAGAAAATTCCGAGCGTGATGAAGCCTTCGAAAAATCCAGGATTGACTTCAATAGCTGTTTGATACGAACTCTGAGCCTTTTCTAGGGCTCCTGTAGCTTCATATATACGGCCCTTCATCCAGTATGCTTCGTGCAACTGGTCATCCACCCGAAGAGCGCCATTGAGCCACTCAAAAGCATCTTCATATTGATTGAGATGAATGGCAAACTCTGCTCGTCGCATCAAACAGGCTACATCATCCGGAAAACGTTCAAGACAGTTTTCGAGTTTATCCAAACACGGTTCGAATTGTCGAAGTTGATACAGTACTTCGGCTTGCATTTCCCAGGCAGGTGCATAGTTTGAATCGGCGCGCAATGCCAGATCCCAATCTTCGATGGCACCGGTGGTATCCCCATTCTTGAGTTTTAACTCAGCCCGAGCAGCATAGACTTTTGGGTCTTGTGGGTTACTCATAATCATGGCATGGATGGAGTCCGCCTCAGACAACTCGCGCTCTGAATTGAGCGCAGTTGTCTGATCGGAATTCTCACATCCCAAAAATAAAATGGAACAAGCGAATACAATCGCCGGTAGAATGTCCCCTCTGGTTCGTGTCATGCCTCAGCAGCTTCTTCAACGAGCGCTGGCTCTGCAACAGGTCCTGCAATGGCTTGCTTGATGAGGCCTTCGAGTTCCTCCATCAATTCTTGATTGTCTTCAAGCAATTGACGCACGGCATCTCTGCCCTGTCCTAATTTGGTTTCACCATAACTAAACCACGATCCGGCCTTCTTAATGATATTCATTTCGACGCCCAAATCAATAATTTCTCCAGTTTTGGAAATGCCTTTTCCATAAAGGATGTCAAATTCCGCTCTTCGGAAAGGCGGAGCCACTTTGTTTTTGACGACTTTGACTTTCGTTCGGTTTCCAAGAACCACATCACCATCCTTGATTTGCGTAGAACGACGAATGTCCAAACGAACTGAGGCATAGAATTTCAATGCGTTTCCACCCGACGTAGTTTCGGGGTTTCCGAACATCACTCCAATTTTCTCTCGCAATTGGTTGATGAAGATGCAGCAGCATCCGGTTTTTGAAATGGAACCAGTCAATTTCCTCAGTGCTTTGGACATCAGTCGAGCTTGTAAGCCAACCGATGAATCGCCCATTTCACCCTCGATTTCAGCTCGAGGTGTCAAAGCTGCAACCGAGTCGATAACGATCAAGTCGATGGCGCCAGAACGAATCAAATTGTCGGCAATTTCAAGAGCCTGTTCGCCGTTGTCAGGTTGCGAAATCAACAGGTTTTCTGTGTCAACACCTAAGTTTTCGGCGTAGTATTTATCAAACGCGTGCTCAGCGTCAATGAAGGCACAAATGCCTCCTTGCTTCTGCGCTTGCGCAATGGCATGAATAGCCAGCGTGGTTTTACCAGAGCTTTCAGGACCATAGATTTCGACAACGCGTCCACGTGGGTAGCCTTGAATACCCAGAGCGATATCCAAGGTCAAGGATCCTGATGGAATAGATTCGATGGCTTCAACAGGCTCATCTCCCAATTTCATGACGGCACCCTTACCGTAAGTTTTGTCCATGCGGTCCAATGTCAATTGAAGCGCCTTGAGTTTTTGTGCGTCTGCGGCCATTTTTACTAGTTTAGGACGAAGGTATCTTACCTACATCGTAATGAACTTACGGAGTGAATGATTTTTTGTCAACGAACAGACTCCATTTGTGTTCGCAGTGGTTATTTCTTTTCAAAACCAGCCAATACTTCGGCAGCGTGATCTTTTGTTTTCGGTTTGCGAATCACGTCAACAATTTCACCTCGTTCATCAATCAGGAAGGTTGTGCGGTGTGTCCCCTCATACTCTTTCCCCATGAACTTTTTGAGTCCCCAAACTCCGAAGGCTTGATGTAGACTTAAATCTTCATCACATGCCAAATCGAATGGGATGTTGTATTTTGAGATAAACTTGAGGTGTTTGTTAGCGGGATCCGGGCTCACCCCAAGAATTCGAATGCCCGCCTCATGCAAACTGCTGTGATTTTCTGTGAGATTGCAGGCTTGTGCTGTGCATCCTGGAGTCATATCACGCGGATAGAAATACACGACCAATTTGGAGCCGTTGTAATCCGTTAAACTGCGTGTACTGCCATCTTGAATGGTCGTTTTAAATGCGGGAGCAGTATTGCCTACTGCAAGGGGGGAGGCTATCTGAGTCATGAAATAATAACACTTGGATTAACTGCAAGTTCGGTGCAACTCTCTGCACTTTTATTCTCAATTTGCTAACGCATGTCAGCCGAGTTTAAATATGTCGATGTGGTACTACCACTTCCTTTGCCTAAGTTACTCACTTACAGCTTAGAGGGTGTCTTAAATCCGGTTAAATTCGGGATGCGTGTGGTGGTGCAAGTGGGGGCAAAAAAACGATACACGGCGATCGTTTGGCACGTTCACAACGATGCACCGTTAGTTTATCAGGCACGTCCTATAGATTCTGTGGTCGATGAATATCCCGTTGTGGTTGAATTGCAGCGCTCTTTATGGGATTGGATGGCCTCCCATTATATGTGTTCTCGGGGAGAGGTTATGGCTGCGGCGTTGCCTGCAGGTTTGAAGCTAAGTAGCCAAACCCGTTTGGTTTTGCACCCCGATCGTGATCCCATGGCTGAGCGGATATTAACGGATTCAGATGCTGCTGCAGGACTTCTTTTTGAGGCTGTCTTAGCCCAAGGAGGGTTGACGGTGCAGGATGCCGCAAAATTGCTGCAAGTGCAATCGCCGCAGCGAGCCATTAACCGATTGGTGGATGCGGGATTGGTATTGACCGAGGAGGAGTTGAAAGAACGCTATCGCCCGAAGATGGAACGGGTCGTAGAGCTGGCTCCTGATTTTCAAGAAGAATCCACAGTGCAGTCGATGCTTGATATGTTGGAAAAACGTGCGCCTAAACAAGCTGAAGCACTTTTGGGGTATTTATCGGAAGCACCTACTTGGGGAGCATTGATAGTCGAGAAGCCTTTGCTGACGCGACTTGGTACTGGAACAGAGGTTCTTCGGAAATTGGAGGAACGGGGTGTTTTGTGCCGTTCCAAGCGTCCTGAATTGGGAACTAGGCCTGTTCAGCAAGGCCAAAATCAGTCGCTTCCGGTGCTCAGTCCTGCTCAAAAGAAGGCGTATGATTCACTCGTCTCAAGTCGAAATGCAAAGCGCTTATCTCTGCTCCATGGTGTTACGGGATCAGGGAAAACGGAATTGTACATTCATTTGATTGCGGATGCCTTGGAAGCTGGAGGACAGGTGCTTTTCTTGGTGCCTGAAATTGCCTTGACCACCCAACTGATTCAGCGTCTTGAGTTGTATTTCGGGGCTTATATGAGCGTGTATCACAGTCGTTTTACGACCCGAGAACGCACAGAAACTTGGCTTGACGTATTGGGAGCTCCGTTGCACAAAAAACGAAATCCGAAGGGTGGTCGTTTGGTGGTCGGGCCCCGGTCTGCGATTTTCTTGCCCTTTACTGCATTGAAATTGGTATTGGTGGATGAGGAGCACGAAGGCAGTTTTAAACAACAGGACCCTGCTCCGCGCTACCAAGCGCGAGATGCCGCCATGTGGTTGGCCCAAAAGGCAGGCGCATTTGCGGTGCTTGGGTCGGCAACACCTTCTGTGGAGACGCACTGGCTTGCTGAACAGGGGAAGCTAGATCGAGTTGAGCTGACAGAGCGGTTTGGAGGGGCGCAGCTTCCGAAAATATGGTGTGCGGACCTAAGAAAGGCACACCGTCAGCGCGCGATGTTTGGTCACTTTTCACGTGAACTCAAATTGGAAATCGAGGATGTCCTAAAATTGGGTAAACAGGTCATCCTGTTTCAAAACAGAAGAGGATATGCGCCCATGTGGCAGTGTGCGACGTGTGCGTGGATGCCGGGTTGCGAGCGATGTGATGTCCCGCTGACGCACCACAAATGGAAAAACGAACTGCATTGTCACCACTGCGGTTATATGGAAGACCCTCCGCCCAAAACATGCGTTTCATGCGGTAAGGCAACGATGGAGCCCAAAGGGTTGGGAACAGAGCGGATTGAAGAAGAGTTGAAGGAATATTTTCCACAAGCACGAGTGGCCCGAATGGATTGGGATACCACACGGAGTAAGCACGGCCATGAGCGCTTAGTGCGTGCTTTTGCCAATCAAGATTACGATATCCTTGTAGGCACGCAAATGGTGACCAAGGGCTTGGATTTTGCTCATGTTCGTTTGGTGGGTGTTTTGAATGCAGACCGCATGCTGAGTTTCCCGGATTTTAGATCATTTGAGCGATCTTTTCAAATGCTCACCCAAGTAGCAGGCCGAGCAGGCCGAACAGGTGAAAGGGGCAAAGTGATTTTGCAAACATTCAATCCAGAGCACTGGGTCCTGAATAAGGTCATTGAACACGATTACCATGGCTTGGTGAAGCAAGAACTCATGGAGCGGAAGAATTACAAATACCCGCCGTTTGATCGCCTTATTCGAATCACCCTAAGGCATTCCGATGCGAACCGTTTAGAGGCTGCGGCGGAGGTGTTGGCTTTGCGGCTGCGCCAGCGATTTGCGGAAAGGACAATCGGGCCAGAAACGCCCGTGCTCAGTCGAATCA